>CAMPJQ010000148.1 GCA_946886925.1 uncultured Terrimonas sp. | reverse complement strand
AAATGATTTAAAGAAATGGAAGAACATTTCCGTGGGCATCTCCCCTATCTTCTCCCGTTTAAATTCTGCATTCCATACCAGCCAGTTCCGACCGCCAAAATCAATCAGCACTTTGGCATCGGCCTCATCCATGGGCAGGGCAAATCCATAGCGCTCCATCCCCCTTTTATCGGACAGGGCTTTGGCAAAAGCTTCTCCCAGCGCAATGCCCGTATCCTCAATGGTATGGTGCTCATCAATATGCAGGTCGCCCTTGGTATGAACGGACAAATCCATTTTGCCATGACGGGCAATTTGCTCAAGCATGTGATCAAAGAACCCAATGCCTGTTGAAATGTCTGCCTTTCCCGATCCGTCAACATTCAATGCCACGCTGATCTTTGTTTCATTGGTATTACGTTCGCCGGTAACCGAACGCTGGCCCAACTTCAGGAATTCATATATTTTACTCCACTCCGTTGTTTCCAGTGCAATGGTATCCTGCAGCGCAGCTACCTTATCCGAAATTTCGGCAGCACCCAGCGAAGCATCGTTGTTGAGCCAGATGCCCCTGCAGCCAAGGTTCTTGGCCAATTGGATATCCGTTATGCGGTCGCCGATAACAAATGAGTTGACGATATCATAATCCGGGTTATTCAAATATTGTGTGAGCATACCAGTGGCCGGCTTACGTGTAGGCGCATTTTCATGAGGGTAGGTTCGGTCTATATGCACCGCGCTAAAAAAAATATCTTCACCTTCAAGGCTCTTCATCACTAAATTATGCAAAGGCCAAAACGTCTTTTCCGGAAACACATCCGTTCCCAATCCGTCCTGGTTGGTTACCATTACCAGTTCATAGTCTAATTCCCTGGCAATTTTGGTCATGTATTCAAACATGTGCGGGTAAAAAGTAAGTTTTTCAAATGCATCCAACTGGTAAGTAGGAGGAGCTTCATAAATCAATGTGCCATCCCGGTCAATAAATAAAATCCGTTTTGCCATAATTTTTATTTCAGGGGTTTAGTTTTAACTCAACTCTTTTTTTGTATCTTCTTTTTCGCTCTTACCTTCTTTACTTCCCGTATAGTAACTGCACTGGCTTTATTGCCAAAGCTATTGCGCACATAGGTGAGCACATCCGCTACCTGCTGGTCGGTTAAATGCGAATGTGGCGGCATAGGGTTATGGAACGTATCACCATCAATTTCTATTGGTTCCGTTAGTCCGTTTACTACAATTTTTATAAGCCTGTCCTTCGGCCCCAGCACCCATTCCGTTTTTGCCAGCGGCGGATTCATGCGCTGCACCCCCAGCCCGTCTTGCTGGTGACAGGTTAAGCACTCTTTTGTATATACCGTTTTACCTCTTTCCATTACCGCTGCTGGCGGCCTGGTTTGGTCGGGCTCAAGGCTCAGCAAGATAAATAAAAGAGCGGCAATCACCACATTTACAGGTATCAGTCTTCTTCGCATATTATTTACCGTTATAAGTGATCTTCCAGATATTACCCTTGTTGTCATCCGACACGTATAAAGCGCCATCGGAGCCCTGCGCCAAACCACAGGGGCGGTAATCTACTCTGCCTGAGGCTTTCTTTTCAGCACTTCCGGCAAACCCATCTGCAAACACTTCCCATTCGCCATTGGGTTTACCATCTTTCATGGGCACAAATACAACAAAAAATCCGGCCTGCGGTTCAGGCGCCCTGTTCCATGATCCATGAAAAGCGATGAAAGCACCGTTTTTATACTTTTCGGGGAACTGGTTGCCCGTGTAAAAAAGCAAAGCATTGGGCGCCAGGTGAGCCGGGAATGCCATGATGGGTTTATCTACGCCTTCACAGCGGCCCTGCGTTTTGCCATCACCGCCATATTCCGGTGCCAGCATTTTTTTCTCCTGCTTTCCGTCGTAATAACAATAGGGCCAACCAAAATCCGATCCTTTTTTGGCCAATAAAAATTCTTCAGCCGGCAATTCAGCATTGTCCTTAACAGTATATAGATCATCAAACATGCGGTGCAGATCATCGCGTCCGTGCTGCAATACGTATAATTCGTTGGCGCTGCTGTTCCAGCTTAATGCAACAGCATTCCTGATACCGGTAGCATAGCGTATGCCATCCTTAAATTCCTGGCCGGGTGTGCCTGCTTTAAACTGCCATATCCCCCCGGCATATTCTAATATCGGGCAGGGATCCTGCCCCTTTGACCCTACCGCCCTGTCCTGCACCTGGCAGGAGTTGGAGGGTGCACCTATGTTTACATAAATATTGCCGGCATCATCCAGCGTAATGGATTTGGCGTTATGCTGTCCACGGTCAGTAAGTCCTTTTACGATGGTTTCCGGTTTACCGGGGTTCTCCACTTCATTATTGGCGTTTAGCCTGTAGCGGTATACAGCCGAATTGGAAGATGCATACAAATAACCATCTTTAACGGCGATGCCCGTTCCCGGGTAATTTCCAAAGCTGCTCAGCGCTGACGCATTTCCTCCTTTCAGCAACAGTATACCCTTGCCATCCTTCAGCTTTTCCAGCTTCGCATATATGTCGCCGTTACTGCTAACCGCAATATGCCTTACCACTCCCAGGTTTTCCGCTACCGTTGTTGCTGTAAAGCCGTCAGGCAAGGTTAAACCGGGGTCAACGGCAGCACCCGGTAATCCGGCTGTAGTATCAGCTATATTTGTATTCTCTTCCGCGCATGCAGATACTACTATCATGCATGTAAAAACCAAACATGACAGATACCATTTGATCGTTTTCATATCATATCGTTTTTAGAAGTATAAAATTACAAAGCCGTTGCGTAATCTTTCAAACTATTCACGAGGGCTGTATTTTCTGCAGGACTGCCAACCGTTATACGCAAACAACCTTCACACAACTGCACATTACTCCGGTCCCGAACCACAATGCCCTTAGTTAATAAAGTGTTATATGCAGCCTTTGCGTCTTTAACCTTTACCAGCAAAAAATTAGCATCCGACGGATACACCTGTTCCACTATAGCGACCGATAAAAGTTGCTCTGCCATAATATTCCTCTCCTGCACCAGCACTCTTATCATTTCATTTACATCTTCTACATGATCCAGCGCATTCAATACTATTTCCTGAGTTGCCTGCCCGATATTATAGGGTGGCTTTATTTTATTATAGATGCTTATGATCTCTTCTCCCGCAAAAGCCATACCCAAACGCAATCCTGCGAGGCCCCATGCTTTAGAAAGGGTTTGTAAAACAACAAGATTAGGGTACTCCGACAGTTCCTGTACAAAAGACCGGTGGCGTGAAAAATTGATATAGGCCTCATCAATAGCCACGATACCGGGGAAATTATTCAGCACTGTTTCTATATCCTCCCTGTTCAGAGAGTTGGCGGTGGGGTTATTGGGCGAGCACAACCAGATGATCTTTGTAAAATCATCCACTTTCGTTTCCATGTTCACCAGGTCTAACTGAAAGTTTTCAAGCAGGGGAACCTTACGCAATTCCACGTCATTAATATGAGCGCTCACTTCATACATACCGTAAGTGGGCGGACAAATAATTACATTATCCTTTCCGGGAATACAAAAGGCACGAAACAGCAGGTCAATACACTCGTCGCTGCCATTACCTAAAAAAATATTTTTTGAAGGCACACCTTTTATAGCGGTAAGCTTTTCTTTTATTTTCTGCTGGTGAGGATCGGGATAACGATTGTACCATTTTGTTGTAGGTGATCCCAGGCTGTTTTCATTCGCATCTAAGAATATTTTTGCCTCCCCGCTAAACTCATCACGGGCAGAAGAATAAGGAACCAGCTTTTTTACATTTTCCCTTACCAGGTCGTTTACGTTAAAATTCATAACCGTAATTTCAATTTGTAGTTTATTGTTTGTGGTTAGAATAAACCCACTTATCACTTAGGACTTACCACTCACCCCCTCTATTCTTACTTTCACCGCATTGGCATGCGCCTGCAGCCCTTCGGCTTCGGCCATACTGATTACAGTGGAAGCGATATTTTTGAGACCCTCCCGTGTTAGTTTTTGATAAGTGATCTTTTTAACAAAGCTGTCCACACTCACGCCGCTATACACTTTGGCATAGCCGTCAGTAGGCAGGGTATGATTGGTTCCGCTGGCATAATCCCCAGCACTTTCGGGCGAATAATTGCCCAGGAATATGGAACCGGCATTCATCACCTGCTCCGCTATAGCTTCATCATTTTCACAGCTAATGATCAGGTGTTCCGGCGCATAAGCGTTAATCAATGCCAAAGCATCAGCCATATTTTTCACAATAATGGCTTTGCTGTTTGCCAATGCCTGTGCGGCAATATTCTTTCGCGGAAGTGCGTCCAATTGATTTTTCTTTTCTTTAATAATTTTTTCAGTCATAGCGGCCGAAGTGCTCACCAGTAACACCTGGCTGTCTGGACCATGTTCGGCCTGCGATAAAAGGTCGGCGGCCACATAAGCTGCATTGGCGGTTTCATCGGCCAGCACACATACTTCGCTGGGGCCTGCCGGCATATCAATGGCAATGCCATCGCGTTGTACCAATTGCTTGGCGCAGGTTACATACTGGTTACCCGGACCAAAGATTTTATATACCGCAGGGATGGTTTCCGTTCCATAAGCCATAGCTGCTATAGCCTGTGCACCGCCGGCTTTATATACCTGAGTGATGCCGGCAATTTTTGCTGCATATAAAACCGCAGGATGAATATTGCCATCTTTACCGGGAGGTGTACATAAAACGATTTCTTTGCAACCTGCCAGCACTGCCGGTATACCGAGCATTAAAACAGTAGAGAACAGCGGTGCTGAGCCACCGGGAATATATAACCCAACTTTTTCAATTCCGATGCTTTTGCGCCAGCACTGCACGCCCGGCATGGTTTCCATTTTTATTACCGCCTGCAATTGTGCAGTATGAAATTTTTCGATGTTCTGTTTTGCCTGTATTATAGCAGTTTTGAGTTCCGCAGCTAATGCCTGCTCTGCCGCTGCTACTTCTGTGTTGGATACTTTAATATCTTTCAACAGCACACCATCAAAACGCCGGGTGAGTTCAACCAGCGCCTTATCACCGTTCTTCTTTACCTGGTTCAATACCTCCTGCACGGCAGTTTCGAGTGTAAAATGATCCAGCACCGGCCTTTGCAGCAATGCAGTCCATTCGTTGCGCGGGGGATTGATGATAATGTTCATTGGACGATTTGAGATTTGGTATTTAACATTTGAGATTGTTGCTATGGCGAATTTTCCACACTTGCGGAATTTGGCTTAGGATTTTTTTGTCATGGTGAGGCACGAACCATCTTTATTTTATTTGTCTTTTGTTTCCTGGTTCTTTTGTATTCCTTCGGATTTCGAATTTAACGCTCTACAACACCATTTTCTCAATCGGCACCACCAGTATACCCTGTGCGCCCGCGGCTTTCAATTTTTCTATTTTATCCCAAAACTCATCTTCACTTAATACGCTGTGCACCGAGCTCCATCCTTTATCTGCCAAAGGCAGCACCGTAGGACTTTTCATCCCCGGCAACAAACCGATGATCTCATCCAGTTTATTGTTGGGTGCATTCAACAAAATATATTTATTGTTCTTCGCCTTCCTTACAGCGTGTATGCGAAACAATAATTTATCGAGTACCTGCTGCTGCACCACGTTAAAATCGTTATGTCGAATGAGTACAGCCTGCGATTGCAAAATAGTTTCCACTTCTTTCAATCCATTGGTCAATAAAGTAGACCCGCTGCTTACCAGGTCGCAAATCGCATCGGATAAACCGATACCGGGCGCAATTTCCACCGACCCGCTGATCTCATGTATTTCGGCATTTACTTTATTTTTTTTAAGAAACTGTTTGGTGAGATGAGGATAACTCGTGGCAATCCGCCTGCCTTCGAGCGACTGTATATTGTTATACTGCTCGCCTCTTACAACTGCAATACTTAACCTGCAACCACCAAAACCAAGTTGCTCTACCGTTTTTACCGACTTGTTTTTTTCATATACCACATTTTCGCCAACGATACCAATATCCGCTACCGCATCTTCCACGTACTGGGGTATATCATCATCTCTTAAGAAAAACACCTGCAGGGGAAAATTGGTGGCTTCCGTTTTAAGTTTATTGGCGCCATTGGAAATAGCGATGCCACATTCTTTCAGCAGCTTCATCGAATCTTCATGCAGCCGTCCCGATTTTTGTATAGCCAGTTTAAGCATTATCTGATGTATTTAAAATAAAAAAGACCTACCGGAAGGTAAGCCTCTAACATGTTGTATTGAAATCTGCACATACAGCACCGGCCTACCCCTTGGGTAAGAAATGATGGTGATGATGTGTGCGATGGATCATTATTAATATTTTTTTAACGCCGCAAAAATAAGGTACAGGTTTTACGTAGCAAAATTTATATCAGCTTCTTTTAAGAGTTTCTTTCACGCCCGCCTGAACGAATCATTCGGGCAGGCAGGATCGCAAAGGAGCAATAAACGCAACGTAAGATCGGATACCGCATTTTGAGTTTGAAACGATAAGTACACATTATATATTCATATATTCCCCGTGTAGCTCTGTGCCTCCGTAGCTCGGGATTACGCAAAGTGAGCAAGGGTGCAGCGTAAAGTAGTGTCAGAATTACAGCCCGGAATATTACTGATGTCCTTTGTTTTAGTGGTGATTTGGTGAAACCATAAACAATAAACCAGAAATCTTCAAACTTCTAATTCGTTGCCCAATTGTTAAAAGCTATCTCAAACCATATTTTTTTATAAATTGTACCCTCTTTATAAACGCAACAAAT
>CAMPJQ010000147.1 GCA_946886925.1 uncultured Terrimonas sp. | reverse complement strand
ATAACAACATTCCTGAAAAACCTGTACTACAACCGCCCGTTATCCAAAATCCTTCGCCGGTAGCACTTTCCCCGGAAGAAAGCATGAAAACCATGCATCTTCCGGAGGGCTACCGTATTGAGCTGGTAGCCGGCGAACCCATGGTTGAAGAGCCGGTGGCTATTGTTTGGGATGCCAATGGACGAATGTATGTGGCCGAAATGCTTACCTACATGCAGGATATTGAGGCTACCAATGAAAATGAACCGCTTAGCCAGATCATCCGCCTGGAAGATACAAACGGCGATGGCAAGATGGACAAAAGAACAGTGTTTATTGACAGCCTGGTATTGCCCCGCATGATGCTTCCATTGGATGACAGGCTGGTTGTACAGGAAACCTACTCAAACAATTTATACACTTACAGGGATACTACCAACGATGGTATAGCAGATGAAAAACTGCGGGTATACCACAACGATACTCCCGATACCCGCAACCTTGAGCACCAGAAAAGTGGGCTGGTATGGAACCTCGACAACTGGATCTATACCAGCCGGCAAATCAGGTACAAATGGACAGGCGACCAGTTAAAAATTGACAGTCTTACCGATGTGCCCGGCGGGCAATGGGGACTGGGCAACGATGATTACGGAAGGTTATTTCTTTCTTCTGCCGGTGGCGAAGTGGCAGCGCTGGGCTTTCAGCAAATGCCGGCTTATGGCGAGCTTGATTTTGAGAACGATCAGTATGAGGGCGATTTCCATTCTCCCTGGCCCATAATAGCCACTCCCGATGTGGAAGGGGGCGCAAAACGTTTACGTGAGAACAATACATTAAACCATTTTACGGCAACTTGCGGACAAACCATTTTCCGGGGCGACAGGCTCCCCGAAGGCATGAAAGGTGATCTCTTTATTTGTGAACCTGTGGGCAGGCTGATCCGCCGCGCAAAAGTGCTGAACAAAAATGGAATGCGGGTAGTGAAAAACGCGTATGATAAAGCTGAATTTATAGCTTCCACCGACATGAATTTTAGGCCGGTAAACATGACAACCGGCCCCGATGGTTGCCTGTATATTGTAGACATGTACAGGGGCATTATACAGGAAGGGAACTGGACAGGCCCCAAATCCTATCTTCGGCCGCAGATACAACGTTTGGGCCTCGATAAGAATATTGGCAGGGGGCGAATATACCGTATTGTGCATGAAGCTATTCCGCCTGATACGCGAAAACCGGATATGCTGAATGCACCGGCGGCGCAATTGGTAAAATACCTTTCACATCCCAATGGCTGGTGGCGCGACAATGCCCAGAAATTACTGATTGTTCGCAATGAGCAATCTGTTGTTCCGGCATTGAAACAAATAGTGCTGGATGTACCCTCTTTTTGGGATAATCTTATGTTCTGGAAGGATAAGCCTTCGCTGATCGGCCGTATACATGCTTTATGGACGCTGGAAGGGTTGCAGGCTGTAGACAAATCTCTTTTATGGCAGGTGATGAAGGATAAGTCGCCGGAGCTGAGGCGCATGGCGGTATGGATCAGCGAGGCGGATATTAAAACGAAAGGGCAGGATGTGTATTTGCATTTAACCAAATTGATCAACGATCCCGATACAGATGTTCGTACCCAACTGGCACAATCATTACGTTACAGCACACCCGAAAAAGCAAAGCCGATCCTTGAGGTGCTGGTTAAAGCAGACAGCAACCGGAAAGGCATGGTATACCAGGCCGCTCAAATGACCATCGGGCATCTTACTACAAGCCTGCCGGTAGATGTGCAAACCGGTCATCTCAAGCAGGCCGACAGGGATTTGGTGCTAAAAGGGGCAGAAAATTTTAAATCGCTTTGTTCTTCCTGCCACGGAGCCAATGGAAAAGGTTTGCAGTTTGGGGGATCTGGCATGATAGCGCCGCCTCTATCGGGTTCAAAACGCGTGAACGGCGACCCTGGAAAATTGATCCGCATCGTTTTGAGTGGTTTAACCGGTCCGGTAGATGGGAAAGATTATCCCAGCATTATGCCGCCCATGTTAAACAGCGATGATGAATGGCTGGCTGCTGTACTCAGTTATATACGCACCAATCTTGGCAATTCGGCTTCAACCATACAGCCTGCAGATATAAGAAAAGTGCGTGATGTGGTAGGAAGAAGATGGGATCCCTGGACACTGGAAGAGCTGGAGAAAGAGAGAAAATCAAAAAAGTAGGAAATACGCGGGCTTTAATGCTTTTACACTGTTAACCTCATATAACAGGAGCATTCTTATATTTGCTGTTTATATAAGAAACATAAAATACAGGGATGAAATTCAGTCGTTTTTTTGAACATGTGCATGTTGATGAATTTTCCGCTACACCCAAATACCTTCAACTTACCCACTCTATATTGAATGCGATAGAAGCGGGAAAGCTAAAAAAAGATGACCTGGTTCCTTCTATCAATGAACTCAGTTTTGAACTGGAGATATCGAGAGATACTGCGGAAAAAGGATATAAGCATCTCAAAAAGATGGGCGTGCTCGGTTCTGTTCCCGGCAAGGGATACTATATTGTCAATGACGATATCAAGCAAACCCAGCATGTAATGCTTTTGTTCAATAAGCTGAGCGCCCATAAAAAGATCATATACGATGGCTTTGTAGAAACATTGGGTGAGCATGTTGCTATTGATTTTTACATTTATAACAATGATTTCGCCCTGTTTAAAAAGTTACTGGGTAATGCCAAAGAAGACTATTCTCATTTTGTGATCATCCCGCATTTTATTGAAGGTGGCGAAAATGCTCATGAGATCATCAACACCATTCCCAGGCATAAGCTGATACTTTTGGATAAAAAAACATCCGGCGTAAACGGCGAATATGGCGCGGTATATGAAAATTTTGAGAACGATATTTATAATGCGCTGGAACAGGCATTGAAGCAGTTGGCCAAATACCATACACTGAAAATTATTTTTCCTGAAAAAAGTTATTATCCCAAAGGGATATTAAAAGGTTTCAACCGCTTTTGCCAGGAATATGCCTTTACACATAAAGTGGTACACGATATTGCAAAAGAACCGATCAATAGCGGTGAGGTGTACATCAATGTTATGGAAGCCGATCTTGTTATACTTATTGAAAGGCTTATTTCCATGAAATATAAAATAGGCAAGCACATTGGTGTTATTTCCTATAACGAGACACCACTTAAAAAAATAATACTGAATGGTATAACTACCATTTCAACCGACTTTCACCAGATGGGTGTAAAAGCCGCTGAACTGATCCTGTCTTCTTCCAAAGAACATGTAGAAATACCTTTTAAACTTACGCTAAGGGCATCGTTGTAAGCTCCAAACATTGACAATCATTAAATGATATCAATGCAAAGATTTATTTACAAATGCATTGCTTAATCTTTTTACAAGGTTCTTGAATTTAAGCATCGCGGATAAATGAGCCTCCCCGCATACACCATCAAAAACTTCTCCCCGCCGTATAAATTTTTTTGAAAAGGTACTGGATGTCATTCCCCATTTGCTGATGAACTGGTAATAGCCTTTATTTTTTTTTATTCTTTTTACCGACACCGACCCAAAATGGTATACCCTGCTGGCGGCAATCCCTTTAAACAGGCGAATACCTGTTTGCCAGAGCTTCATCGAAAAATCCGGGTCGGAATACATGCCGGGCGAGAACTCAATACTATAACCTCCCACCAAATCCCAGATATTTTTATGTACCACATTGGGCGGCCAGGTAGCACCCATCCAGTTCTTCATTGGCAATTGCGCATACTCTTCCAGCAATAGCCCCTCGTTAAAATGACTGATGTTTGTGCCGTAGTTTTTGAGTATGGAACAATTATTTGCCGCTTGTGGTTCAATAGCGGTTGCCGACAAAAAGAAATAAGGATGACCAATGGATAGAATTTCCTGCCACAGCATCGCATCCCAGCCGGGACATGCGTACATGTCGTCATTCATGTACAATATATAATCGGTGTATGCCAGTTGACTGCAGGCATTTAAAGCATAGCAAACGCCAACATTTTCTTTGCTGTATGTATAATCTAACCGGGTTTGTTGTTCAATCCATTCCAGCGATCCATCATTCCCTTCATTAATGTGCACAATGATCTGGTGAGGGTGGGTTGAGTTTTTTTGAATGCTGTTGATGCATAATTTCAAATAGGAGAGGTTGTTCCAGGATGGAATAAGAATGGAAAATAAGCTGTCATTTTTTTCTGTTCTTTTAAAAGACTGTGTTGAAATACTGCTCATCATATAAATAAAGATAGTGGATTCTGTTTTTGTAATCCAGGCGCCGGCTTTACCGGCATGGATATTATCCGTTATAAGTTTACCGGAAAAATGATAAAAAGAGCTTTTTGGCACAAGGGAAAAAGCCTGCCATAAACTCATTGATGAATGGGTAAAAGAAAAGTAATCATTTGGGATATTGCTGTATAGTACGGAAATAGTTATCTGCAAATTTACCTTAACTAAATTACTGGTATAGTATATCAGCAACCTCATCAATTTAATGCTGCAGGGCATTTTTATTACAGATAAAGACAAGCACCGTAGCCTGTCATTATAACTTTGGAGGAATCTATCTTCGCTTTGCTCATAGGATCTATTTTAGCAAAAAAGCCGCTGTATAAGCGGCCTTTGCCTCATTAACTGGTGTCAATCGCCCTGGTACCTGTCTTCACGTATCATCACCAGGAATGCTTTGAAATACTGCGGTGGGTAATCAAAGATTTAGCACATGCTCTAAAACGACAATGGCACATTGATCTTTACACTAAAATTTCTTCCCATATTATATACACCCTGCCGGCCGGTAATATTATTTACGTCGGTATATTTTAACCTGCTTAAATGGCTTTGATAAGCGGTATTGGCTAGGTTATTGCCCGAAACGTAAACGGAAAACAGTGTTTTTTTATGATGCATGATATCCGCTCCAACAAAGGCATTCAAAAGCGAATAGCCGCTTGTGGGTGTTTCCGTATCATAAGCAGTAAACGCCTTGTTTTGTCTGAATGTATTGTCTAACTCAGCAGTAATGGAAAGGTTGCTGATCCTTTTTCCTTTCGTTAGAAACTCGGCTTTTAATTGTGTGATAAGCCGTGCGGCAGGTATAAAAGGAATGTTCTTTATCCCTTCTATTGGCTGGTTAAACGCTCCTCTTACATAAGAAAAAGTATTTTCAAAATGCAGCCAGTCTAACGGGTGGGGATGTATATCAATATACAATTCCGCACCATACAACAATGCTTTAGCCTGGTCAAATGTAAAAGCGGTTATCTCTCCCCCATCAACATTTACCAGCGAATCTCCGCCTTTAACATTGGAAAGTTTCCTGTAAAAAACAAAATGATCAATGTTGTTTATAAAACCTGTTGCACTTAAAGAAAGATGTTCTGTGTTGATCTCCGCGCCTAAATCGGCTTGCATACTGGTTTCTGACCGCAAATGCTGATCGCCGTATTCGTAGCGGTTGGTGCCTTCATGTGTACCATTGGAAGCCAGTTCGGCAATACCCGGCGCACGGAATCCTCTTGCTATGTTCAGCTTCAGCGTAGTAGCCTTACTGGCTTCATAACTAATGCCGGCGCTCCCCGAAACATTACTGAAAGACCTGGTAAAACCTTCAAACTTTGTTTCATTGTTTTCCTGCAATTTTTTTGAATCAAGGGTTCTGTTATCAAAGCGTACCCCCCCGCTAATGGTAAAGCGATCGTAATTGCGTTGCGTGTATACAAAAGCGCCCACATCAAACAAATGGTATTCAGGGATCAGCACTTCATCCGCTTTGTTTTTATTGCTTTGCTGCATACCGGTAATGCCGGCAGCGGTTTTCCATTTGTTGTTGTCCGGCAGGTGGTATTGTACATTATAGGTAAATGTATTCAGATCAAAATACAATTCGGGTGTGTTTGGATCAAGCACATCTGCGAACTCTTTTCTTTTGTTGCTTTGAAAGCCGAGATTAACAGAGAGCTTTCCGTTCCCAACATTGAACCTGTTATCTGCGGCAACTTTAAAATGCTGAATATGTTGCCGTGGCATGTCGGGGTGAATGCCCGAAAAATCACCGCTTTCCACTATTCTTGTTTCTGCTATGCCGTTGTTATTTATTTCACGGATAAATTTTCCCGTAAGCACATCACGATCGCCTTCAATAAGTCCGGGTTCCTGGTTAAAGCTGCTTACAATAATATGACTGTATCCCCAGCTTCCGTTGTAACCAATATATCCTCCCAAATTCTTTTCATTAAACTTTGAATTGAATACATAACCATCGTATTTGTTTTTATAATCCTGGGCCCCTTTAAATGATCCGTATACATTCCAGTTCAGCCCGTTTTTGTTGCCCGCCAGCCTGGCGCCAAAGCCACGGAGGCGGCTGTTGGTTTGGTAGTTCGCTATTACATTTCCTTTTATCGTTCCTTCTGCTGCAGGCACATTGGTTAATATATTGATCACACCGGCCATGGCATCGCTTCCGTAAATAAGCGAAGCCGGGCCTTTTAATATCTCCACCTTCTGTACACTGTATTCATCTATTTCAATGCCATGTTCATCGCCCCATTGTTGGCCTTCCTGCCGGATACCATCATTAAGCACAACCACGCGGTTATAACCCAACCCTCTTATAATGGGTTTTGAAATAGATGGGCCTGTAGATACCTCAGCTACACCCGGGTTTTTGCTCAGTGCATCAATGAGGTTGGTTGCAGTCGCCTGGGTAAGTTCTTTTTTGCTTAGAATTGTGTGTGGGGGTGGGTGGGGGCGGATTAGTTTTATTTATGGCAACCGGGGGGGCACTGGGGGGGCTAT
>CAMPJQ010000146.1 GCA_946886925.1 uncultured Terrimonas sp. | reverse complement strand
AAGCAGATGCTTGCGCATTAGCGCCGGCAGAAAGCGTGAGGGAGATCAGGACTGACGCAACTGAATAAAAAATCTTTCTCATAAAAGGAAAATTTAAAAGAAGTATAGTTTTAATTTGCCAGACTATTGGTCGGGTTTTCCTGTTTTTCAGGAACAGCAGGTAATTGATAGTATCGGGAATTTTAAAAATGACTAACCAAGGAGTGAATATTGAGAGCAAGATAATTAATTTGCACCGGATCGGGATTGAAAAAGAAAGGAACTCAGCGCTAGCATAACTTTAGCTACAGCAATATCCGGGTGAAGGTATCGTGCTAGTTTCCCAGTACTTCCCCTTTCAGGGAATTCAGTATGCTAAAAACCTCATCAATTGTTTCCTGGTCAATCCCGTTTTCCTGTAAGGTTATCAGAATATCACTGTTTGAATCCTCAAAATTTTCTTCAGTCAAATGCAGATGAGCATGTGCACTGCGCATGTCTCTCCCCGTATATTTGAGTGAGCCACCGGTGCCCATGGAAAAAAATTCTAAAGCCAGCCGTTTTAATTTATCCAAATCAACATTCTTCAGAAAGGGGCTTATTTTAGGATTCTTTAAATGCCTGTCGAACAGATCATTTAGAAATCTTTTTATCCCTGTTTCTCCTCCTAATCTTTCGTAGAGGGAAAGTTTTTGACTGGTTGTTGCATCCATGATGTTAGTTGCTTTAGGGTGAAGAATATTTTCATCGCTTTTAATCGTATTATGAATAATGGACAAGAAAAAATATTTTATCAATCAAACAGTCTCCCTTTGGGTAAATAATAATACACCAACCCCGCAAGATGCCCATTGAGTTGAATCACCTTTTGCTGCAAAATGGCTGTCATTATCCAAAAGCTTTGCAATAGCTGCTTAACCTGCTCCTTCCGCCGAATGAGGCAATGCGTGCCAGGCATAATTGCTAGGCCATAGCTTCTACCCTTTGTGGTTTAATATTTTGATTTACACTGAATAAATTATCAGGATCGTATTTGGTTTTTATCTCTACCAGTCTTTCGTAATTATCTCCATAACTTGCTTTCACGCGGTCTTCGCCTTCATCCATCATCATATTTACATAGGCGCCGCCAGCGGAATAAGGATGCAATGCTTCCCAATATTGTTTTGCCCATGCAATGGTTTTGTTGTTGTTTGCCGGGTCAGGATCAACCCCTACCATTACCATTCCCCAAACCGCATCACGGTAATTCCAGGGTGTTTCCATTTTTGCTATGCGGCTGGCGGCACCGTTAATAGGATACAGGTGCATGGTAGAATGCATGGAAGGCAAGGTTTCACCAAAACGAATATGCTCAATAATGGATGCCTCAGTAAGTTCATTTACAAAGTCGGCTTTCCAGTACCATTGCAAACCGGGAGGATACAATGCATCAAACATACTTTGTAACGCAGGCTGTGGTAGCGGCCCCACCAGGTCAAGTGCCGGCTGTTTAAAAGCACGAATGGGTTTAAATGTTTCTTCTTCCTGCTCCATCGGCCCGGTATAAGTCCATACTATACCGCACATTTTCTTAAGATGGAGGTGTGCGGGAAATGGATCTCCGGGCGGCACTGTAAGAAAAGCAAAAAAACCGTTCAGATCGTCGGGCGCTTTAACAATCAAATCCTGGTACCATTCCATTACTTCTTTGGCTTCGCTCATTTCATACAGCATTGGGCCGGCATATACGGTATCAATGTGGTGCAGTTTGAAAAGGAAAGAAGTTACCACACCAAAATTTCCTCCTCCTCCTCTTATGGCCCAGTACAGGTCCTGGTTTTGCCCGGCATTGGCTGTAACAAAATCGCCGTTTGCCAGCACCATGTCAACAGACAGCACATTATCAATGCTCAATCCGCATTTCCGCGTAAGATGGCCAAGTCCACCACCCAATGTTAACCCCCCTACACCTGTGGTGGAAATAATGCCGCTGGGGGTTGCCAGTCCAAATGCATGGGTGGCATGATCAATATCACCCCAGGTACATCCTGCGCCTGCCAGCACCGTCATGCCTGCGGGGTCAACATGTGTATATTTCATGGGCGACAAATCAATTACCAACCCATCATCGCATATTCCCAAGCCGCCTCCGTTATGGCCCCCGCTTCTTACGGCAAGGAGTATATCATTGTCCCTCGCAAAATTTACAGAAGCGATCACATCGGCAGTATCTGCGCATTGGGCAATCAGCGCTGGATGTTTATCAATCATACCGTTGTATATTTTCCGGGCGTTATTGTATTCAGCATCTTCCGGCTGAATCAGTTTTCCACGTAAACCGGCTTTGAAAGCAGCAATCGTTTGAGATGTCATATGGCAATATTTGAAGTGATGAATTACTTGCTAAAGCCTGTACAAAATTATTGAGCCACAGGATCGTATGCTTTTCTTAAAAGCTCAAAAATCTGTCTTACAGGTTCAATTGTTCTTTGGGTATCAAAAACAAAGCAGGAGCATTCAAAGGATCTGTTGGAAGAATAGTAACAAATCGAGGAAGGGTAATTGATCACAAAGGTAGATCGCGCTTTTGCAGGCAGGTATCAATTATTATTCAAAGAATATCAATATCTGATCAGATCGTTGTTCAGGCTACATTGATTTTAGCAAAGAGCGAAGGAGTGCATCCAAATTTTTCAGAAAAGCATTTGGAAAAATAGGAGGGACTATTGAAACCGGTTTGATAAGCGATTTCGGCGATATTTATTTTTTTCTGCTTCAGCAAGGACATGGCCTTATCCATGCGCAGATCAAGTATAAAGGTATGGGGAGACCGCCCGGTTAATGCCGTAATTTTGCGGTAAAGCTGGGGGCGGCTTACACAAATTTCGCTGCTGATGCTGTTGAGGTCGAACCGATGATCTGATAATCCTGCTTCGGTAATATCCATCAGGGCAGATATAAATTCCTCTTCTTTTAGTTTGAGCGATTTGAACAAAGATGTATCAGATACAACTTGTTCATCGCAGCACAGCTTTTTTACAAGAGCAGAAATAAGTATTTGATTGTCCTGCGCCGTCATACTCATTCTATGTGCCAGTTTAATAGACGCTTTAAAAAAATCGCCCTGTGCTGTTACCGGTTGCGATGCGCTTAAACCAATTTTTACAACAATCTGCGGACCTTTTGCCTGTGATGCAATAAGCTGCTCCCGGATTTGCAATGCACATTGCACCGCCTGCACTGCATCATTAAAAATGCCGGTAATACTATCATCTGTTTCCCATTTTAATTCTCTTCCTTTAAAAGCTGCGATATTGTCAATGATGAGTTTTCTGCCCCAATGAGGGGCTAATAAAGGGGAGAGGCTCTCTGAAATGGTTGCAGTTGCAATGGCAAAAAAAGAGGCTGTCAAAATGCTCCTGTAGCCGGTGTCGGTCGTTCCGTCTGTGTAGCGCACATGGCCATGATCCAGTTTATAGTCTTTGCCCATCAGTTTTTCATAAATCCCGGGTTCTACTTCTGTAAGGGCACAGGCAACATTGCCATGTGAAATCTGGTGCACCTTTGCACAGGTGTTCTTATCAGGACCTTCAATCAGGCAAAATACAGTGCCTTCTGCTTCATTCACCCAAAACTGGTGGTGTTTTACGCCATATTTATCCTGCACTCCCAAATCAGCAGTATGGGCTGTTTTAGCAGCTTCAAGGGTTATGTTATCAAACTTATGAAAATCCATATAGAGGGGCATAAGAACAATTTTATTGGTTTTCTGAAAGCATGGAATGATTCTGCTTGCGGTATTGCAACGGGGCTAATCCAAATTTTTCTTTAAAAACCCTGCTAAAATGTGTTACATTTTCATAGCCACTGTCCTCGGCGATTTGATTTACATTTTTTGTACTCGTATCCAAAAGCTGTTGTGCATACTCCAATCTCTTTTGTGAAAGCCATTTGCCGGGTGTGGTGTGATAAGTTTTTATAAACTCCCTTTTAAATGTAGCCAGGCTGCGTTGCGCCATTCTTGCATATTCCATAAGCGATAAGTTGAAAGTGAAATTGGCTTCCATAATATCGGATAACAAAGGCTTATGCTGCTCAATGATATTGTTTACATACGCCAGCAGTTGCGCATTGGCGGGGTTAACAAGAATGCTGAAAAGCAATTCTTTGAATTTTAGCTCCAATAAGTTTTCGGAAGGCTGGGGTTTTTGCTTAAAGTAAGGCACTATACTATAAAAAAATGCGCGGGTAATGGGATTTATATTTATTTCAATCAACACATCACTGCCGGCAACCGGCAAATTTTTTAAGGGAAGCTGATGACGGTATTCTGAAAAAATCTGCCGCAAATAGTTGTCGGGACAATAAAAGCAAAGCACCTCCCATTCTATTTCCCGGAACCTTTCCTGGCTATATGCTGTCTTTTTTAAAAAGACAGCTGTTTGTGTAGTAAGCAACAATGACTGATTGCGGTGGTGGAGCGCCTTTTTTCCCTCCAGCACAAATATGAATTTGTTGAGGTGAGTGTAAATATGGATCATTTTATCCTCCTGCGGACATTTGTAATGGAGAAAAAGCAAATCCTTTACCGCCAGATGTGCAAACATTTCCGGATGTTCTACCTGAAAATCGTATGTGTTGAGCATACCACACTTTTAAAGTGAACGAAACCCCTTGTTAAGATACAAATTCCTGAGTAGCAGACGAAATTTTTAATACGGTATGGAATTGTGTTCAATAACAGCCACCTGATACCGTCTTCCGGTTTTTTTTATGTCGGAACGCAGAACTGTACACAAGATTAATATCAGGTATGCATGGCTTTGCTTATTTTTGTATCCTGTATTCTTCACAGGCAAACATTGTAATATATGAGCATGCTTCGGTCGTCGTTTAATCTTTTTCAACCAATTGCTATCGGTTGCGATCATGCCGGATTTGCCTATAAAGAAGAAATTATAGCGCAACTGAAAACGGAGGGCTTCCAGTTAAAAGACTTTGGAACGGATTCCAAAGATTCGGTTGATTACCCCGATTTCGCCCATCCTGTGGCTATTGCTGTGGAAAAACAAGAGGTGGCCTTTGGTATCCTTTTATGTGGTAGTGGTAATGGCGTGGCCATAACAGCCAATAAACACCAGCATGTGCGGGCCGCTATTTGCTGGAGTGCTACCGTAAGTAAAATGGCACGCATGCACAATGATGCCAATATTATTTGTATACCCAGTCGCTTTGTATCTGTGGAACTTGCCATGGAAATGATATGGAAATTTATTAAAACAGAATTTGAAGGCGGACGACACGCGAAAAGAGTAGGTAAAATAGCCTGCTTATAATTGACTTGTTACCAATTATCACAACAACTGTATGCCCAAATGTAATTTTCCATTATGTTTGGGCATATTTATTTCAAAAGATCGCATTATGAAAAAACTGGTATTGTTGCTTTTTGTTTTACCGGCCCTGTTGGTTCAGGCGCAGCGCAAAATCAATCCCAAACCCTTTGCAAAGAATATTACAATTGAAGATATGCGAAGGCATTTATACCTTATTGCCGGCGCCGGAATGGAAGGCCGTGAAACGGCTACCGAAGGGCAGCGAAAAGCTGCGGCGTATATTCAAAACGAATTCAAAACACTTGGGCTGGCTCCGGGAAACAGCAACGGTTATCAGATGTATTTCCCTGTATATATTGACTCTTTACAAAATCTTTCCTTATCTGTAAACGATACAGCATTTGAAGCGGGTAAAGATTTTTCGGTTAATCTTACGGCCAATCATCCTGCGGCCTATCGTTTTTCGGAGGTTGTTTTTGCAGGAAACGGGATAAGCGATTCAACGCATGATGATTACAAAGGACTGGATGTAAAGGGAAAATTGGTGATGGTATGGTCTGGTGATGTTCCGGCTGGCAGTCGAAAAGGCTTCAGTGGTTTTACGCAGCAAAATGCCGCTATGAAAAATGGCGCGGCTGCTCTTTTAGTGATCAATAAAAATATTACCCCCACAAACAACAAAGGAAATATGTATGTGAACCGCTACCAGAAAATCCAGCGCATCAATACATTTAATATCAGCGAAAAACTGGCAGAAAAAATCATAGGCCCAGGATATACTGCCCAAAAAGCATCAGCGCAAACGCCACAGGTATATGCAGCCAACATAGCGCTCAGCTTTAATAAAACAACCATTACCCTGCAAAGCAGCAATGTGCTGGGCATTTTGGAAGGTACCGATTTAAAGGATGAATACGTGGTACTTACCGCCCATTATGATCACCTGGGAACAAAAAATGGTGTCATCTGGTATGGCGCCGATGACGATGGCTCGGGTACAGTAGCCATACTGGAACTGGCAAAAGCATTTTCAAAAGCAAAAGCGGCGGGCAAGGGTCCGCGAAGAAGTATTTTGTTTATGACCGTAAGTGGCGAGGAAAAAGGATTATGGGGTTCCGATTACTATTCATTGCACCCCGCCCTGCCTTTGGATAAAACCACGGTTAATTTGAATATTGATATGATAGGACGGATAGATCCCAGTCGTACACACGGAGACTCTTCCAATTATATTTATATTGTTGGTGATGATAAACTGAGCTCCGACCTGAAACCCATTAGCGAGGAGATCAATAAAAAATACAGCAAACTGGAACTGGATTATAAATACAATGATCCCAAAGATCCGGAAAGGATCTATTATCGGAGCGACCATTATAATTTTGCCAAAAACGGGGTACCGGTTATATTTTATTTCAGCGGTTTACATCCCGATTACCATAAACCAAGCGATACGCCGGATAAGATCAATTACAGCCTGATGCAAAAAAGAGCAAAGCTAATATTTTTTACCGCCTGGGATATGGCCAATCGCAACGATATGCTAAAAC
>CAMPJQ010000145.1 GCA_946886925.1 uncultured Terrimonas sp. | reverse complement strand
GTCCAGTATATTTTTATTACAGCTTGCCAATAAAATAACTGCCGCCAGGCTATATATTAATTTTATATTCTTCATCATAATCAAGTTTAAAAGTTTAATTGAAGACCTGCAGAAAAGCTTTTAAAAGCCGGTACACCTGTACCTGTACGGCCCAGATTATAATTCGATTCATTCCACATAGAATAGCCACTTATGCTTTCGGGGTCAACAGGTAATCCTCCCAGGTGATCCCAGGTGATAAAATTCTCCAGTGCTACATATACTCTCAAAGTATTGATGTGTGCCTTGTTAAGCAATGTTTGCGGCAAAGAATACCCGACTGTCAGGTTTTTCAAACGCATATAGGCCATATTCAGCAGGTACCTGTCCTGCACCTGCATATTGTTTGCAGTATTGCTGCCAGCATTGTTGTAAGCAGCGGGATAAAAAGCGTCCGGCGTTTCGGGCGTCCAGTAGTTACCTGCAATAGCTTCAGGCATGGCGCCATCGGAAGATTGAAAGCCGGGTATGCTTAAGAAGCCCTGTCCCCAGATCTTACGGCTGGCTACGCCCTGGAAAAACGCGCTGATATCAAAACCTTTGTAATCAGCTCCTATTCTGAAGCCGTATTCATACCTCGGATTAGAATTGCCTATTATTTCCAGGTCTCCGTGATCGTCTAATGTGCCTTTGCCATTGTTGATCTCTCCATCACCGTTCATGTCTTTAAACTTTACATCGCCGGGGCCAAACCTGAAGTTGGCGGAGTTTTGCAGATATGCCTGGTAAACCGGCTTCTTGCCATCTGCCCCGGGTTTTAACTGATAGGCCTGTTTGCCGGCATACAATGCCGTTTCAGCATCGGTTAAAGTTATCAATGCAGGATTGCCTGAGCCGTCTGATACAAAGTCGTCTGTTTGATATAAACGGTCTGTACGATATCCCCATATTTCGCCTATCACTTTGCCATTGTAGTTTCCCGTAACCTGGGTGCCTGAGCCATAGGCGGTTAAAATGGTTTTTGAATCAGAAAGATTACCGCTGATATTTATACCTAATCCATTTTCAAATCTGTGGTTGAAAGACAGTCCAAGATCCCAGCCTTTGGTTTTCAGAGCGCCATAATTGCTCTGAGGAGCGCCTGTACCAAAGGTTAAAGGAATGCCTTCCGCCGGTACGATCATGTTGTTGGTATTTCTTTGGAAGATGTCAAAATTCACATTGAGCCTGCCATTTAAAAATCCGGCATCTACTCCAAAGTTGGTGGTTACTATATCCTGCCAGCGTATGCTTGTCGCAACAGCGGCCGGAGAGCCTACATAATTAACCCTTGCCCCGTTTCCGCCAATCCAGGTAGATTGTCCGCTGGGCATGATTGCTATATACAGATTATTTGGAACGCTTTGGTCTCCGATGGAACCCCATGAGCCACGGAATTTAAGAGAACTTAATACCGGTCGGGTCCATTCCATAAACGCTTCTTCGCTGGCTACCCAGCCTGCAGAAAAAGAGGGAAACCAACGCCATTTTAAATCTGTTGGAAACTTTGAGGAACCATCATAACGCAGATTGCCCTCAAGAAGATATTTTTCTTTGAACGCATAATTGATACGGCCAAAATAACCTAACTGTGATTCCCAAAACTTATCTCCGTCAATGGTTTGGGTGCCTGTTCCAAAATTAAATTGTGGATTTGTAATATCCGACAGGTTGGTAACCTGCGAAAACTGCCATTCAGTAGTAGCGGTAACGCGGTTGATACCCGCAATAAATTTGAACCTGTGATCAGCGCCTAAGTCAAGATTATACGTAGTATATGCGTTAATGGTATTGCTCGAAAAGTTTGTAGCGGTTCTGGCGAAATGATCCGGGTTAGCACCATACGAAGTGTACGTGTCATAAGACAGGTCATAAGCCGGGGTTGCGCCGGGGTCGGTAGAAGATACCACCTGCCCGGCATCATTTACATATAGCGGGTTGCCATCTGCATCAACTCTGGCCTTTGGCGCAACCCATGAGTTACGGGCGGTATACCTGGTACCTGGCCGCTTCCACAACTCCTCCTGGTTGGTGTTGGTATAGTCAAAGTCTACTTTCCAATTGCTTAATATATTTACGGTAGCACCCAGACTCATGTTAGTATAATTCTGCAGAATATTAGCGGTATTAGCTGCCGCCATTTCACTTACGGGGCTGCGGATGGGGTCGCCGTTCTGATCATTGCCAAACGGGTATAAAGGCCCCCAGCGATACAGGTACAACCACGGGTCGGCAGTAGTAGAACTCGTTACATATGGATATTCTTTATTCCTTTGAGAATATAATGCGCCTCCCCTTACGGTCAGGTACTTATTGATCTCACTCGATATTTTCAGCGATGCATTATACCTTGTAAACTGGTCCTTTTTAGCAGGCTTTATCATGCCGCTCTGATCCAGGAGCCCCAATCCCAGGTTATAGGAAGTTTTACCTGTTGTAAGCCCGAATGAGAGATTGTGCTGCTGCGTAGGAGCCCATTCTTTTACCATATAATCGTAAGGATCATATGTGCGCACACCCATTTTTTGATTGGAACCCTGTACAAACCAATCTCTTCCAAAAACGGTAGGATCATCTTTGCCTATTGTATTACCATATTTTTCATTCCACGCAACCGCCTTTTCGTAACTCCCCCTGTCTACATAATAAAAAGCGCCTGTTGGCGTAAAAGTACCTACCCGTTCTGCGGCGTCAACAGTATATTTCAATCCGTTTACACGCGCCATCTCCAGGTCTTTCCATACATTTTGCCAGGAAAAGTTGTTTGTATAGCTAACCTGTGGTTTGCCGCCGGCGGCGCCTTTTTTGGTAGTAATTAATATTACCCCGAAGGACGCTTTTGAACCATAAATAGAGGCCGCTGCTGCGTCTTTTAAGATGGTTATATTGGCAATATCGTTCGGATTGACCAGTTGTATGCTGGGTATTTCAACATTATCGAGCAATATCAGCGGAGAAGCACCACCCTGGAAAGAGCCCATTTGGCCACGAATCTTGATGATAGGATCAGAGCCTATTTCACCGCTGGGAATTGTAACGCTTAGCCCGGCCGCTCCACCCTGCATAGCTCTGCCCACATCTGCTACGGGCCTGTTCTGTACGGATTTCTGTACGTCAATAGTGGCAACTGCGCCGGTGAGGTTTCCTCTTTTTTGCGTACCATATCCTACTATCACTACATCATCCAGAACGTTATCTGCATTTTCCAGTTCAATAGTGAGCTTACTGGAGGCGGCTACCGTAAAGAAGCCTGTTTTAAACCCTACAAATGAAAAGCTCAGTCTTTGTCCCGTTTGTGCAGCAATACGGAAATTCCCGTTTTCATCGGTGATCGCATTGCTGTTTGTAGCAATATTGGTTACGGATACGCCAGGAAGCGGCTCTTTTTCATTTTTAGATACAACGCGGCCGGTTATAGTTTTTTCCTGTGCCGGCAGCGACAAATGACAAAGCAAAATGCCTGTCAGGAGCAAAAAGCGCTGAAGTTTGGTCATAGCAATCGTTTTAGTGATAAAGATTAAAGGAAATTATATTTGTTGTGCGCCGGGTTTAAGCGGCAATGGTTAAATTTTAATGATTTATTTGAATTGGGTTCATTCATCCCTGCTTCAGAAACACAGCAGCTTACCCCCCGTGTTGTCAAAAAATGGGTATCGTGAATACCCCTTATTTCGCGAATACTTAATTTCAATTGAGATATATCAATTGTTTGAACAAGATAAGTATAAAAATGCAATAACATGCAAAAAACAGATTAAAAATGCAAAAAACATTAGATAGCCGCATAAATGATGTGCTTAGATCTGTCTCCTCGCTTCAAGGGCTTTTCGTACATTTTTATTTTCTGCAATAAGCTGTTTTGCCGTTTTCCGGTCAACATTCAGTTCCTTCATAACAATATTTACCCCCCGCGCGATCAGTTTATTATTGCTCAGTTTCATATCTACCATTTTGTTTCCTTTTACCCGGCCCAATTGTATCATTACCGCTGTAGAGATCATATTTAATGCAAGTTTTTGAGCGGTTCCGGCCTTCATGCGGGTACTGCCGGTTATAAATTCTGCTCCTGTTACTATTTCAACGGGGTATTGTACAGATGCTCCCAGTGGTGTATTCATATTGCAGGTGATACAACCTGTGAGCAATCCAAATTTCCTGGCACTTTCTACGCCTCCAATAACATAAGGTGTGGTGCCGGAGGCGGCTATACCGATAATGGAATCTAATTTGTTGATCGCATATTCTTCCAGATCATTAATGGCTTTGTCCTTATTGTCTTCAGCAAATTCAATGGCTTTTCTTATGGCGCCATCCCCTCCGGCCATAATGCCTATAACCCAGTCTTCGGGTACACCAAATGTTGGGGGGCATTCGGATGAATCCAATATACCAAGCCTGCCACTGGTACCCGCGCCAATATAAAAAAGACGCCCCCCTTTTTTCATTCTTTTCACAATGGCGGTTACAAGGGCGTTTATCTGGGGAATGGCTTTTGCCACTGCCAATGAAACAGTCTGATCCTCGCTATTGATACCCTCTAATATTTCCATTACTGTCATTTTCTCCAGTCCGTCAAACTTTGATGGCATCTCTGTTGTAAGCATCATATGGTAATTTTTAGCTGAATTAACGCGTTTAAGTGCATAAACACGCATAAATATAAGCGTAAACCACATAAATACGCAAATAATTCGAAAATAATGCAGAAAATAAAAAATAAAGCTGCAAACTCAACCTATGTGTCGGAATTGATATTTTGGTATTCAACCTTGCCCTGATTTGCTATATCCTCTCAACAGCATAACTTTGCATTATAATAAACCAGTTATGAAATTTGGCGTAGTAGTTTTTCCAGGCTCAAATTGCGACAGTGATATGATTTATGCGCTGAGAGAAGACCTTGATTATGAAGTGATTGAACTTTGGCATAAGGATAAGGATCTCAGTGCATTCGATAAAGACGACTGCATCGTTTTACCGGGAGGGTTTTCTTATGGAGATTACCTGCGTTGCGGTGCAATTGCCAGGTTTAGCCCTATGATGCAAAGCGTGATTGCGTTTGCTCAAAGAGGTGGTAAAGTATTAGGTATTTGCAATGGATTCCAAATATTATGCGAAGCAGGGTTGTTGCCAGGCGTTTTATTGCGTAATGAAAATATGAAATTCGTTTGCCAGAATGTATATATAAAAGGAGAAGATGGAATACCGGCAAAAATTCCTTTAGCCCATGGGGAAGGAAGATATTATGCAGACGAAAAAACGCTCAATCTGCTGGAAGAAAATAACCAGGTGATTTATCGTTATTGTAATGCATCTGGTGAAATAACCGCTGCTGCCAATCCAAATGGGAGCCTGCGAAATATAGCCGGCATAACCAACGCCACCCGAAATGTTTTTGGCATGATGCCGCACCCCGAAAGAGCATGTAATGAAGCATTGGGAAATACAGACGGCAGAAAAGTACTGAGCGATTTACTTATTGCAGAAAAATGCCTTGTGGCCGTGGGATAGTATTTTTGGCAAATATTTAAGTCTTTTTATATGAAATTTGTCGCGTGCCTGCGTTTAAAGCATAGCATTATGAAAAGAATCGTACTATTTATAACCCTTATATTTTGTGCACATATCCTTTTTGCACAAAACGGGTCTGCCAGGATGGTAAACTGGAATTTTTCGTCTAAAAAAATTGCAGCCGATACTTATGAGGTCCGTTTTACAGCCGATATAAACGGTAAATACCACATGTATGCCCAGAATGTTGGTGTTGAAGGTCCGGTAGCCACTGCATTTACTTTTACCCGTAATCCATTGATAGATTTAAGTGGTAAGGTTAAAGAAATAGGTAAAATGGTAAGAAAACATGAAGAAGTGTGGGGAGGTGATGTGAATTATTATGAAAATAAGGTAGAATTTGTACAATTGGTAAAACTCAAGAAGAAGATAAAAACGAATGTAGGTGGTTCTGTAGAGTTTATGGTGTGCGATGATAAGGAGTGTTTGCCTCCTGCAGAAGTTTCTTTCAAAGTAAATATAGGCGGATAAAAATATTCAGGGTAAAGGATCAGGGAAAAAGAAAGGGGCTGTATAAAAATATACAACCCCTTTTCATTGAGTAGATGTGTGTTACAATGCAATTTGTTTTTCCTGCATCATTTTGCGCAGGTTGATTAAACCGTAACGCATACGTCCTAAAGCGGTATTGATACTGCAATCGGTTAACGTAGCAATTTCTTTAAAGCTTAACTCGGCGTAATGTCTTAAAATGATCACTTCGCGTTGATCTTCAGGCAAACGATCAAGCATTTCGCGAACGCGGTCATGACTTTGGCGCTGCATCATCCGGCGGTCTACTCCATCCTCTGAAAAATTGATCACTTCAAAAATGTCGCGATCGTCTCCGGTTTTAATAGCAGGAGTGCGTTTAACCTTGCGGAAATGATCTACGCACAGGTTGTGGGCAATACGCATAGCCCAGGGCAGAAATTTTCCTTCTTCTGTGTAGCGGCCACTACGAATAGTGTCAATAACCCTGATAAAAACATCCTGAAAAATGTCTTCGGCCAGGTACTTGTCTTTTACCAGAAGAAAAATGGAAGTGTAAATCTTGTCCTTGTGGCGGACAATGAGGATCTCGAGTGCAGACGCATCTCCACCCATAAACTGGTGGATCAATTGCTGGTCAGGCAGATTGGTTAGGGATTTCATAAACTTCTACGGTTTTTAATGGTTGGGATTTTGATATCCCCAATAGCATTATAAAGAAGTAGAAGTTAATACCAAATAGGCGGTATTGTTTTAAATTCTAGTTTCTTTCGTACGATATTGGGACTGCTAATATA
>CAMPJQ010000144.1 GCA_946886925.1 uncultured Terrimonas sp. | reverse complement strand
ATATAAGTTTCTCTGAAACTTTCGGAAAACAGTCCATAAAATTTTTCCCAGGGATACCATTTAATATCTTCATTTATCCACCACTGCACCTTGGTAAGCAAGGCATCCTGCGGGTGGCGAACAACCGTAAAACCACTCCTGAAAACCTGTTTGTTGTTCGATTTTATGATAGCCATTATACTATCCGCTGCAAATTGTTCCAATTGTATGGAATTTGAAATGCCATTGGCGCTTACCCACTCTACCTGTTGCGGTGATGATATGGAATATGCAGCACTGCTATCCTGCAAAATAGGGTTCCAGTTCTTCCAGTCATCAATACGCAGTAAAGCAGCCATTACACTGTCTTTAGGGGCATGCACCAATACCGATTTTGATACGCTTATTTTTGAAGGTAACAGGAAAGAAAAAAACAATAATATTATGCTGAATGTTATAAGCCCGATAGCTACCTGTTTTAATAATCGCATATTGTTTATTGTTTTACTCCCATTTAAATGTTTTTACCGCAAGCGCGTAACCCACTACAGCCCATACAGCAAGAATGCCCAACTGTTTGCCGCAATCTGTTAAATGTGCACCCTCAAATGCAACATTGCGCATGGCATCGTTTAAATGTGTAAGCGGCAGTATTTTACAAAAAGGCTGAAGCCAGGCAGGAAAATTATCAATAGGAAAAAATGTGCCGGCAAGTAAAAACTGGGGTAAGGTAATAATATTGGCCAATGGTGGAATAGCACTTTCATTTTTAGCTATCCCGCTTACCACAAATCCCAGTGACATAAAAACCACCAGGCCTATAAAACTCAATACCAGCAACTCAATAAAAGTGATCCATCCATGTACTAAGGTAAAATGAAAAAAATAATATCCAACCAGCAATATCACTATAGAGGTGATCAACTGAAAGGTTACCCTGCTGAGTCCTTCACCCAGAACGATAAAAGTGCGGCTTACCGGGGTGGCAAAAAAACGTTTAAGTACCAAAGTTTGTCTCAAACTGAAAAATAAAAATGCCACGCCAAAAACCCCCGCGCTCAATAAGGAAAACCCCAGTTGGCCTGGCAGTATAAAATCTATGGTACGGTATGTTCGGCCCGGGATTTTTTCAATATGATTACTTATAGCAGCAACCGTGGGTGCGTCAGGAAATTTTTTATGGTCAATATTTTTTATTATCGATTCCAGTATCGAACGCAGCACCTGCAAATTTTGCGGGTTTACAGCTTCCGAACTTTTTAGGTTGATAAAATAAGCGGGCGACGCATTTTCATTTTTCTGAATAGCGATGATAGCCGTTAACCGCCCTTTTTCAAGATCTTCTTTTATTTCGGCCTCTGGTTTTTCAACCATACGAAGACCCGGAATGGTTTTGATGATGCAATAAAGGTAATTGGTTGTATCGGTACCTGGAGCAAAAGCTGCACGAATGGAAATTCGGCCTCCACTACCTAAAAAGCCAAACACAAGAATAAATATTAAGGGGAAAGCAAAGCTGAAGGCAACGGCTGAAGGACTTCTAAAAATAGCTATAAGCCCGGCTTTGGCAATAGCTAACATGGCTTTAAACTGGCTATAGGATTTCGACATGCATTTATAATTTGCCCGGCAAAGGTAGCGGATTTGTTAGCTCTAATACTTACTCAACAACAATATCAAAGGGCAATCTTGTTTGCACTGTTCCCACCATTTGCCTGATACGTTTTAACTGCATGAACAACTGGTATTCGTTGTAATTCAATTCTTCTTTGATGGCTTTGGCCTTTGCGGTTTTCCCGTAATTGTTTTTTAGCAGGTCCCAGAAAGATTCGGGTTCGGGGTATTCTCTTATTCCATATTCTGTAAGCTTTGCCATTCTTGCGGCACATGCTATGGCATCATCTAACCCGCCCATACGGTCTACCAGTCCAACCTGCATAGCCCTGCTGCCTGCCCAAACCCTCCCCTGTGCAATGCTGTCTACGAAAGGCATATCTTTTTTTCTTCCTTCGGCAACCCGGGTTTTAAAATCATGATAAATGGTATCTATTTCACTTTGTATAATTTTCTTTTCGCCTTCGGTTAAAGGACGGGTTACTGAACCGATATCGGCATTGGGCGCTGTTTTTACCTGGTCGAAAGTTATGCCTAATTTATTTTTGAAAAAGCTTTGCATATTGGGCACAATACCAAAAACACCAATGGATCCGGTAATGGTATTGGGTTGCGCAAAAATGCTGTCGGCAGCACAAGAAATGTAATAACCGCCCGAAGCGGCAACATCTCCCATGGAAACTACCAAAGGCTTTCCGGCTTTGCGGGTAAGCATGGTTTCGCGCCAAATGATTTCACTCGCCAAAGCACTGCCTCCCGGCGAGTTAACCCTCAACACAATCGCTTTTACATTTTTATCTGTTCGTGCTTTTGAAATCAGGTTTCTGAATTCATCGGATCCTACCTGCCCATTCGCTCCTTTACCATATACAATATCTCCTTCGGCATAAATAACAGCTATTCTTTCTGATCCGTATTTTTTTATATTCGTTGCCTCAGCATAGCTTCCAATTTGCACAAATTCAATTTTGTCGTCTTTGTCAATATCCAATCTTTTCCTTATCTCATCTTTTACTTCGTCATCATATTTTACAGCATCCAATAGTTTATATTTTACAGCATCATTAGCTGTTTGTATCATATATTCATTGGCATAGCGGTGAAGTGTTGCCGTATCTGTATTTCTTGCTGCCGCTGTGGAAAGTAAAAAACGATTGTATAAATCTCCAAGCCATACGGTAGTTTGCAGGCGGTTGGCATCGGTCATCTTCTCTTCACGCAATGGTTCCGTGGCACTTTTAAATTTGCCATCGTAAAATATCTGAGGTTCAATTTCAAGCTTCTTTAATGTGTTTTTCATGAAGAAAAGCTGGGAAGCAAATCCTTTCCATTCTACTATGCCTTTGGGATTGCAGTAAATTCTATCGGCTGCACTGGCAACAAAATAAGCTTTCTGTGAAATCATATCGCCATAGGCGATAACAAATTTTTTGCTTTGCCTGAAATCAAGAAGTGCATTGCGTAATTCCTCACTTGCAGCAAACCCGTTTGCGTTTTCATTGCATTTAATATATATACCTCTTACCGATGAATCTTTTTTAGCATGCTGAAGAAGACGGATAACATCATACAAAGATGCCGAAAATATATCCCTGTCGCCACTGAGGCGTGCAATGGTGTTGTCGGATTTTTTGTCATTAAAGCTGCGGGAAAGATCAAGTAACAGGACAGATTTCGATGCTATTGTTGCTTTTTCACTGTTGGCAATACTGCCTGCTATTCCAAATAAAATTAAAAAACCAATCAGGGTAAAAACAACGAGTGCCAGCAAAGCTGCCAGGAAAAACTTAAAAAAACTCCTCACGTTTAAAATTTTAATCTGGTAAAAATAGAGATATTTGAAGCGGAAATTACATACTATCCATGAATAAAGTGTATTTACTGATAGGCGGTAATATGGGCAACAGGAAAAAGCAACTGCAAAAAGCGGCAATCAAAATTGGTGAAGCATGCGGAACAATAATTCTCTTATCACATTTTTACGAAACAGCAGCCTGGGGGAAAACCAATCAGCCTTCTTTTCTTAACCAGGCTGTTATGCTAAATACTTCCTTATCTTCCATGGACTTACTCGATACCATATTGCATATTGAAACCAGCATGGGACGGCGCCGGGTTGAAAAATTTGGACCCCGGATCATTGATATTGATATTTTGCTATTTAATGATGAGATCATTGACCATCCGAACCTGAAAATTCCGCATCCCGAATTGACCAACAGGAGATTTGCTCTTGAACCCCTTAGCGAAATAGCTCCGGTAGTTATGCATCCGGTGTTCAAAAAAAGTATTCTTTGCCTTTTAGAAGAATGTACCGATGCTTTAGAAGTACGAAAACTGGAAAATTAGTGTATAACCCTTTTGAGTTTATTTAAAAGGGTTGTTTAAGTTTGGCTTTCTTTATGAAATATCATTTCATTACCATTGAAGGCAATATAGGTGCGGGCAAAACAACTTTGGCTCACCTTTTGTCAAGGCATTTTAACGCGCGGCTGATACTGGAACAATTCGCAGACAACCCCTTTCTTGCTAAATTTTATGAAAATCCCCGGCAAAACGCCTTTCCAATGGAGTTGTTTTTTATGGCGGAAAGGTATAAACAGCTCAAAGATCTGATCCATACCAAAGATCTTTTTCAAAGTATAACGATATCGGATTATCTATTTACCAAATGCCTGCTTTTTGCAAAAGTAAATTTGCCGGATGAAGAATTTCTGTTATACCAGCGCCTGTTCGACATCATCAACCACCAGCTCATTCAACCCGAGATACTGATTTACCTGCATGCTCCCGTAGCTAACCTGCAGGCAAATATCAAAAAACGCGGACGCAGCTATGAGCAAAATATACCCGATGAATACCTGTTCAGCATACAGCAAACCTACACGCATTACATAAAGCAACATAATATCAGAACCCTGTATGTAGATGCCGCTAAAGCAGATTTTCTGGGTAATGAGAATCACCTCAAAGCAATTATTGATGCACTTGATAAGGATTACGATACGGGTCAGCATTATGTAGCCCTCCCCTGAAAAATGGTAAAGTGATGAATCTTCAAACCTATTTCAAAACGAGTGGTCCGTTTGAAGCAATGCAAATACCGGAATTCAGATACCTGATGAGCGGCCGGTTTCTGTTTATCCTGTCACTGCGGATGATGAGCACCCTCGTAGGGTGGTGGATATACCAGCTTACCAATGCCCCGTTTGCTATAGGGCTTATTGGTTTGTCTGAAGTTGTTCCTGCGCTTAGTCTTGCTTTATATGCAGGACATGTAATTGATATGAGCGAAAAAAGGAAATTACTGCTTACGGGAGTTTTTTTGTATGTGTGCGCCGCTATTGCATTGTTGTTGCTTTCAACAAGGTTTACAAGTGAACATCTTGTCCGGCACAGAATAGTCATTTGCATTTATGCCGTAATTTTCTGCACGGGAATAATCCGCGCTTTTGCAGGTCCTTCTTTTAATGTGTTGCTTGCATTGATTGTGCCCCGGAATATTTTACCAAATGCCATTACCTGGAACCAGGGAGCATGGCTTACGGCATCTGTTATGGGGCATGCTTTGGGAGGGTTTTGCATTGCACTGCTTGGAAACAGCGGAACCCTGTTGTGCATTTGTTGCGGTATGCTGGCTGCATTCATTGCGCTTTTCCGAATTAAAAAGAGGCCTGCGCTGATACAAAAAAGTGAAAAAAAGACAATAGAAAGTGTTAAGGAAGGATTGCGTTTTGTTTTTAGAACAAAAGACTTGCTGGGTGCAATTTCATTGGATATGTTTGCCGTTTTTTTTGGAGGGGCTGTGGCAATGGTACCCGTATTTGCCCGTGATATTTTAAAGATTGGACCGGAAGGATTTGGCATCTTAAACGGAGCTTCAGATATAGGCGCTATATGCAGTGTATTGCTGCTTACGTTTTTTCCTATGAAACAAAAACAGGGACGACGGCTCATTATTGCAGTTTCAGGATTCGGTGTATGCATTGTTATTTTTGCTTTATCCAAATGGTACCTGTTGTCGTTTTTTGCATTGATGCTGAGTGGTGTATTGGATGGAATAAGCGTAGTTATTCGGGGTACTATTATGCAATTGCGAACGCCCGATGAAATGAAAGGCAGGGTAATGAGTGTAAATTCAATGTTCATCAATTCAAGCAATGAATTAGGACAATTTGAAAGTGGTTTAATGGCGAAAATAATGGGTGTAGTGCCTTCCGTTGTGTTTGGTGGTTGTATGACATTGTTAGTAGCTGCTACTACATGGTTCAAAATGCCACAATTAAGAAAGCTGCAATATTAATGGCTACAGATTTTGTTCAGTCCGTTTGTCAATCGCCAACTTTTCAGTAGCCGTTATCTTTATTTTATTAAAATCGGGATGTGCTGGATTGATGATGACATTATACTCCGACGGCACAATAACGGACGGTACTTTTAACAACAGGATTTTACCGTCCGTAAGCCACCTGTCTCCCAGCCTTGTAATAGAAATTGGCACCGGATATGCATTCCATCCGGCAGGCAGATCTTTCACTGCATATTCATCTGTTGAAAAACTACCCGTTATCTCCAGTGTTAAGATCGAAAAATTAGCCCGCAAAATGGCAAGCGGCGTATTGGCAAGTACTTCAAGGATAGCCAGTGATTTGTTTTCAGAAGTATACAATGCAGCTTTTCCAACACTATTCCACCGGCCTCCGTTAATTCTGGCGCCTGCACCACTCAGATCATGCAGGTATTTAAAACTACACGCTCTATATAGTTTCACGAAAAAAAGGATTAAGAATATACACCGTGTTCTATACGGCCCATAAGTTTTAAAATCATACGAACGCCAAAAGAGGTATCGAGAAGGTCAACAGGTTTTTTACCACCCAAAGCCATGATACTGGAATGCAGCCACTGTTGCAGGTTATCGGCGGTTCCAAAAAGTTCAAGCCCCTTACTTACTACCTGGGTTATTTCAATAACCCGCTCAGATTTATAAACATCTAAAAGTTCATTATCGTCTTTTCGTTGAATATTGCGGTGTGAGGTATGCAAAAGTGTGCTCATTTTATCCATGGTAATGCCGAGGTAATGGCTTAGCGGCTTTAGTGAAGATTTACGTACACCATTCCGGGAAAGGCGGATAAGATCCATATCATCAAAAGAGGGAACAGAAAGAAGGTTGTTTCCACCCAAAACAACCCGCATGGTTTCATAATGAACTGCGGCTTCTTCAACAAGGGATTGCGGCATTTCTTCTTCTGTACTGTATTTTTTAGATTTTGCCATGCCTTTTAAATTTACCAAATTTACGACTTTTTGGT
>CAMPJQ010000143.1 GCA_946886925.1 uncultured Terrimonas sp. | reverse complement strand
ACCTTAAAGAAGGTGTTTTTTTCAGGGAATTTGAAGGCTACACCATCAAGATTGGAAAAAAAGACAAGGATAATACTACTATCCATAATATCATCATTTTTGAAAGAAATTACAGCCTGCAGGATAATATTATTGTTGCTGAGCATGGTAAAATGAGCATCAGCGCCGATAAAAAATTCCTTGAGTTTTACTTAGAGAACGGGTGGCGTAATGAAGAAAGGGGACCATCATACACGATCAATACAGACTATATAAGACTGAGCTTTAAAAACTATAAAAAAGTTTTTGACCTGAGTTCTTTTAAAATGATGCAAACGCCCGACAGCCTCTTTAAAGACAATTTCAGGATGCTGAATGTAAAGCAACTGAATAAAACCATTGATTCGCTTAAAAAAACTTCGGGCAGAGATATTGAGAAAAAAACAGACCGGGAAGTAGGTATCAACTATTCTTTTGTGAGACGTGAATTGCTACCTCAAAAAAAAGAATATCCTATTGTTGAAAAGATAACAACTGCCGATATTCAACCCAACGGTGCAAATAAGCTCCTTGTGCCCAAAAAGCCTGGATACAATCCAAAAAGAGGCAGTGTTATGCTGGCATTAGAGCCTCCCGAAGGAAGAGGATACCTTCAATTACTGCCCGATTCGGCCAGGAGAACAATAATTACAAGAGCTATTGAGAGGATAAGCAGCCAAAAAAACAGCCTTGATGTCATAGCTGAGGAAGCCCGTATGAAACAAAAAGACCTGCGCTTTCACCTTATAGAATGGCACAGGAAGTTTTCATTGTCTCTTGCTTGCGTTGTTCTTTTTTTAATTGGCGCTCCTTTAGGCTCCATTATTCGTAAAGGAGGAATGGGTATGCCGCTGGTAATAGCAGTAATATTTTTTCTTATTTTTCACTTACTCAATATGTTTGGCGAAAAATTTGTGAGGGAAGACATTACTTCAGCATTTTTTGGCATGTGGCTCTCCACATTGGTATTATTGCCGGTTGGCATGTTTTTTACCTATAAAGCCATGCATGATTCGCAGCTATTCAACAAAGAGTTCTATTACCGTTTTTTTAGAAGTCTTCGCTCAATTATAAATAAAAGGAAATTGGCAAAAGAGCAGAACTGATTTTTGACTTATCTTTATTTATTCGTTTCAGTTTGCGGATAAACATTGTTGTAACGAACCTCCTCCACAGTTCGAATAAGGCTTTAAAAAGAACAAACGGGGTTCATTGCCTTAACCTGCACACACTATACAAATGACGAACTGGAAAATCATTGGCTTTTTCTTTGCCGGAACCATATTTTTTTTGCTGGTGCTGCAATTACAGGGAAAGCAATTGATTACGCCATTATCTCCGTCAGGTATTCTGTCGCTGGAATTCAGCTATCATTCGGACCATACACAGTCCATTGCAACCGCATGGAAAAATTCACTGAGAGGAGCATTCCGGATCAACATGCTGCTGGATTTCCTGCTCATTCCCTTTTATGGACTTTTTCTGTACTCCACATGCGGATATTTTTCCGTTCATTACCAATCAGGCCGGGGACAAAGATTTGGTGTACTGCTGGCTTTTGGAAGCTTGCTGGCTATGGTTTTTGATGTGATAGAAAATGTTCTTATGAGTTTTTCCATTCACATTACCGCCACTTCTTTTACATCTATGCTCACTACGGCTATGGCAGCTATCAAATTTCTATTAATAGGCCTGGCACTTTTGTATATTATTTTTTCCGCTGCACTAATGTTGCTGCGCAAAAAAACAAAACCAGTGCAGCCTTAAATTGGCTCAGCCTTTGCCAGAACCTCCCTTAAACGGTTGGACCAACAAAGGCTGATATATGACTTGCAATGCGATTGCAAATATAAAGCGCTGCACCTTACAGGCATAAAATCGCTCATAAAAAAATGTAAAATTTTTTTATGCTGTATCTATTGCAATACATCCTCTTTGCTATTCCTGTATGGCAAAAACCACTTAATTTCGTTTTTCTGTCATCTTCATCCTAAAATTTAAGATTATGCAGGTATGGAACGATTACCAGTTAAAAAACAAAGACCGCTTTTTAAATGAATTACTGGATCTGTTGCGTATTCCATCGGTAAGCGCCGATAGTGAACATAAAAAAGATATGATGACCTGCGCCGAAGCAGTTAAACAAAAATTATTAGAAGCAGGCGCTGATAAAGCTGAAGTTTTTTTTACAGAAGGCCACCCTGTAGTATATGCAGAAAAAATAATTGATGCTTCCAAACCAACGGTATTGGTGTATGGTCATTACGATGTACAACCCCCTGATCCGCTTGATTTATGGAATAGTGGTCCTTTTGATCCTGTAATTAAGGATGGAAAAATCTTCGCCAGGGGATCCTGTGATGATAAAGGACAATTTTACATGCATGTAAAAGCACTGGAAACATTGGTTAAAACCAATACTTTGTCTACGAATATTAAATTCATTATTGAGGGAGAAGAAGAAATCGGCTCTCCCAACTTAGCCAAATTTGTTGCATCCAATAAAGCTTTGTTAAGCGCCGATGTAATTCTGATCAGCGATACTGCAATGATCAGTATGGATACGCCTTCGCTGGATATAGGTGTACGCGGGCTGTCTTATATAGAAGTAGAGGTAACAGGGCCTAACCGCGACCTGCACAGCGGCGTATACGGCGGTGCCGTAGCCAACCCCATAACCATACTGGCTAAAATGATCGCTTCCTGCCACGATGAAAATAACCATATTACCATTCCGGGATTTTATGATAATGTAGTAAATGCAACAAAGGAAGAAAGAGCACTTATGGCTAAAGCCCCTTTTAATGAAGCAGACTATAAAAAAGATCTTGGAGTGGAAGTATTGTGGGGTGAAAAAGGATACACGACCAATGAAAGAACCGGCATCCGCCCAACACTGGAACTCAATGGCATTTGGGGAGGCTATACAGGCGAAGGCGCAAAAACAGTTTTACCCGCAAAGGCACATGCAAAAATATCAGCAAGGCTGGTGCCAGATCAATCCTCGGCAAATATAACAGCCAAATTACTGCAATACTTTAAGGATATAGCACCTGCTGGTGTAACCGTAACGGCCGAAGAACACCATGGCGGAGAACCCTATATGACCCCGGTTGATTCACCTGCCTACCGGGCTGCAGCGAAAGCGATTGAAACTACTTTTGGAAAGGTTCCCATTCCGGTTCGGGGTGGGGGAAGCATTCCAATATGTTCCCTGTTTGAGAAAGAACTGGGGATTAAAATTGTATTCATGGGATTTGGGCTGGATAGCGACAACCTGCATTCGCCAAACGAAAAGTTCGATATTTTTAATTTTTATAAGGGCATAGAAACAATACCCTATTTCCACCGGTATTTTGCAGAACAACACTAGAGTTACAGGCAATGCAAAATATGACGAACAGCAGATATTTGACAATTTTTACGAAATACATACTGACAATTTGCTATTTTGACAGCGTATGAGAATCTGGTCTGTTCATCCAAAATATTTAGACACCAAAGGACTTGTAGCCTTGTGGAGGGAAACACTCCTAGCCAGGCACGTTTTTGAAGGTAAGACTAAAGGCTATCGCAATCATCCACAACTTGACAGGTTTAAACAAATGGACAAATCGGAAGATGCAATAAATCAATATCTGGCCTCTGTTTTTGAAGAATCTGCCAGACGAGGCTATAACTTCGACAGAAATAAAATAAATTGGAATTTTTCACCGGTGACAATGCAGGTTACAACGGGACAAATAAAATATGAAACAACCCATTTGCTTAACAAGCTAAAAATCCGTGACGCGCCCCAATTTTTAGAAGTGAACGGGAAAAAAAGACTTATTCCTCATCCTATGTTCAATGTTGTAAAGGGGAAAATTGAAAAATGGGAAATTATTAAATAGTACAATCCTTACATCAACCCGAAATCATCTCCGTCAAACAATCCTTTATCGCTAAGCTTCAGATGGGGTATTACCAGTAAGGCCATGAAGGATAACGTCATATAAGGTGCCGAAAGGGTTGACCCAAGCGCTTTGGCTGCTTTATCAATAGCGGCGTATTGACCAGCCACCGTGTACCCGTCTTCATTGCTCATTAAACCGCCTACGGGCAAGGGCAATATAATATTTGCGGTTTCGTCATCGCCGGACCAGAGGCTCACACCTCCCTTGTGCTCAATGATCATATTTACAGCATTGCAAATGGAAAGATCATCTGCGCCAACAGCAACAATATTATGACTGTCGTGTGCAACCGAAGACGCGATAGCTCCTTTCTTTAATCCAAAATTTTTAATGAATGCCTTTGCAACAGGAGCATCTTTGTAACGGTTAACCACCACTATTTTCAATATATCATTCGCAATATCCGGTTCGGATAACAGCTTTCCGTTCATCCACTTATTGGTAATCAATTGTCCGTTCAGAGCCTCAATTACCGGCAATGCGGCTTCAGGCTCTGCAAGATGAAAATCATTTACGGTTTTCTCACTACAGGAAAAATGATTAATCACCGTATCGCTTTCTGTACCATTATCAGGCAAGCGCATCAGGCTCTTTCCACTTTCCGCTACGCACTCACCTTTAACATAGGTTTGCAATACCTCAAAACCCACGAGGTCTTTAACCAAAATAAAATCTGCACTATCACCTTCCCGGAGCAAACCCACGTCAAGCTTATAATGCAAAACGGGGTTAATGCAAGCCGCCCGTAATATTTTAAACGGATCTATGCCTTTATCAGCCGCCCTTGCACATAGCTGGTTAATATGCCCTTCAACCAGGCTGTCGGGGTGTTTATCATCGCTGCAAAACATTATCTTTTGCGGGTAATGGTTCAATAAATCAATCAATGCGTCAAAATTTTTGGCTGCACTTCCTTCCCTGATCAGAATATGCATACCCCGTTTCAATTTATCCAATGCCTCTTCTTTTGTAAAGCATTCGTGATCTGTTGAAATACCGGCATCTATATATTGCTTCGCCTGTTCGCCCGTAAGACCCGGCGCATGCCCGTCTACCGGCTTGTTTAATCTGTGTGCAGCAGCAATTTTTTTCATCACTTCGGTGTCCTTCATCAAAACGCCTGGGAAATTCATCATTTCACTGAGGTACTTAATTTCATCCTGCTGCAGCAGCTTTTCAATATCCCCGGCATTTAATTCTGCGCCAGCCGTTTCGAATACAGTAGCGGGAACACAACTGGGCGCACCAAAGAAAAAATAGAAAGGAACTTTTTTGCCATCGTTGATCATATATTCCACCCCTTTTATACCGCATACATTCGCAATTTCATGCGGATCGCTTACGGTGGCTACCGTACCATGAACCACTGCCAGCCTTGCAAACTGCGAAGGCGTCAGCATGGAACTTTCAATATGTATATGTGCGTCAATAAAGCCCGGTAAAATAAAAGGAAGTTCCCTGTCATTGTTATCCCCGTCCCCAGCTTTATGTATTGCCTGTATTTTACCCCCCGCAAAAAAAGAAATTATTCCCGGAAAAACAGTTTGCTGCAAAACATCTACAATCCGGCCCCTAATTTGAGTAATACCAATCATGTTAAAAGGAATTAATGATCTGATGACAAGTTAAATGATAAACGGACAGAATAAACAGTACGGAAAAACCTATTTTTGGCAAAACCAATTAAAAATAAATCAATGAAAAAATTAAGATTTGCGATACTAAGCATTTTTACCTGTGTTTCGGTGATATGCGCCCAGGCACAAACAGTTGATGAGTTACAAACCAGCTATATTAATGCATTGGGCGGAAAAGAAAAAATTGACGGGTTGAAAAACATTGTTATGGAAACCAACATGCAGGTAATGGGGATGGAACTTCCTGCCAAAATATGGATAGTATATAATACAGCTACCCGCCAGGAAATAGAAGTACAGGGCCAGAAAATAATCACTTTTATCGGGAAAGATAAGGGCTGGTCCATTAACCCGTTAATGGGCAGCACAGAAGCGCAACCATTGCCGGATGAAGCGGTAAAAAGTGCAGCAGGATCATTAAGTGCCGGAGGCGAATTAACAGATTACAAGGCGAATGGCTATACAGCCACCTATGAAGGAAAAGACACAGCTAACGGAACGGCGGTACACAAAATCCAGCTAAGCAAAGGAGATGTAGTATCTACCATTTACATAGACGCCGCCAACTATTATCTTATACGAAATATAACAAAAGCAACTGTAATGGGCCAGCAGGTTGAGCAAACCACCAACTATTCAGATTACAAAAAAACGCCTGAAGGATTTCTTTTTGCCTACAATACAGTAATCAGCAGTCCTATGGTAGGAGAGATAAAAGCCACTATCACAAAAATTGACGTAAACACTTCGCTCGATATCAAAGAATTGGAAAAAACGAACTAAGCAAGACTGTTCAAAAGTGAGAGGTGAGAAAGAGAAAAACATTTAATTTTTTTCTCACCTTTCTATGATGCTTTTTTATGAATATTGAGCATTTCGGTAAACTGCATTATTTTTTTGTGCAGTTCTTCGGGTTTAAAAGGTTTAGGCACATAATCATTAAAGCCCTTACTGAGCAAATCTTCCTTTATATTTTCATATGTAGCCGCGGTAAAGGCAATGATCGGGATATAGGGGTGTGTTTTTCTTATTTCAGCAACGGTTTGCGCCCCATCCATTTCCGGCATTTCAAGATCAATTAGCAATAAATCGGGATGATGCTGATAAAAAAGCTCAACAGCCTTCACTCCATTTTCGGACTCCACTACCTCAATTTTCCATTTTTGAAGGAATCTTTTGGCAACGATCATATTAATGGGGTTGTCTTCAGCCAGCAGTACTTTTATTCCTTCCAGGCTTGAAAGCCCCTTCAATTTGTTTTCATCTAGATATGATTTTTGCTGTCGCGCAATTTTAAAGCTAAGCGTAAAATAAAAAGTACTCCCGGTTCCTACATTGCTTTCTGCCTGCAGATTACCACCCATT
>CAMPJQ010000142.1 GCA_946886925.1 uncultured Terrimonas sp. | reverse complement strand
ATAGGGTACGGATTAAAAACGGGCCAGGGTTTCCACCCAGGCCCAATTTATTAATATGATTTTTTCCTGATTTATTCTTTGTTTGAAACAAGGTTTTTATAAATTAAGTTTCTCAAATCTATATCCCTTTTCTGTAAAATGCGCCAGTACTTTCGGTAACGCATAGGCTAAGTTTGACCAGGCTTTTTCACTATCATGAAACACAATAATATTTCCCGGCTTAGCTGAAAGTATTACATTTTTCAAACAAGATTCACCTGAAACTGCAGCATCAAAATCGCCACTCAGTACCGACCACATTACTACTTTCATTTTAAAAGAACCGGTAAGATGCCTGAGCTGAAATTTTGATATTTTACCATAAGGAGGTCTGAATAAAGTAGAGTCAATATTTTTTCCTGCTTCTGCAATGTCTTTGAAATACGCCATATCATTCACCTTCCATCCATTTAAATGATTGAAAGTATGATTGCCTGCACGGTGTCCCTCGTTTAAAATACGACGATATATATCATTGTGTTGGGTTACATTTTTGCCAACACAAAAAAATGTAGCTTTTGCATTGTACTTTTCCAGTTCGTTCAATACAAAAGAAGTAGCCTGGGGATGCGGTCCATCATCAAAAGTGAGGTATAAAACTTTTTCATCCGTTGGCATTTCCCATGTACAAGCCGGGTATAACTTTTTTAGCCACCACGGTGTTTTTACAAAATATAACATGCGCTTATTTTTTTACCTGCAATGCTATTACTGCATCATAATCATTTATTTTAAGATCCGGCAGATTAAATGAAAGTTCACCCTTTTTTAAAGTAAAAGAAACAGGGTTTTTATCTTTTAGCCATGTGGCGGAAATGATTTTTTTATACGGGAATGAAGTAAGGACTATTGTGCCATTTTCAGGTTTTTTGAGCAAATGAATAAATACTTTATCGCCCTTCTCCGTTACACAGCCCCACGATTGCGGAAGTACGAATCCCCGTTTGGTGCCATAAATACTTTCACCATACATTTTAAGCCAATCGCCCATGTACTGCAGCCTGCTGATAAATTCCGGTTGAAATTTGCCGTTGGGCATAGGCCCCACATTCAATAAAAGATTGGCGCCATTGCCGGCAGCATTAACAAGCAACGAGATGAGTTGCTGATTGCTCTTATAAGAAGTATCAGTAAGATTAAAGCCCCATGAGCCGTTAATTGTTTCACAGGTTTCCAGCGGCAGTTCATCTGAAGGCTTCTGAAAATTGAGTCCCGATTTATTTTGATGCGGCAGATCCTTTTCGAACATCTGAAAATCCTCTCCCGGGAAAGGCGCAAGATGATGATTGTTGCCGATTAAACATTGCGGTTGCAACCTATGAATCAGCCCGTAAATTTCATCATATTTCCAGTCAATCCGCGAAGTTCTGTCCTTATCTCCTTCGGGGTTTGTTTGATCCCAATGGCCATCAAACCATATTCCCGCCACTTCACCGTAATTAGTGAGCAATTCAGTGAGTTGATTTTTCATAAACTGCAGGTAACTGGCATAATCTCCTTTTCCCTTTCTTCCTGTTCCCTGCCCCGTGCGGCCTGTTTCATGGGGATAGTCTTCACGCCGCCAATCCAACAATGAATAATAAAAAAATATTTTAATGCCCTGCTTATGACATTCATCTGCTATCATCCTCACAATATCTTTTTTATAAGGGGTATTCATGATGTTAAAGTCCGAATATTTTGTATCCCACATGCTAAAGCCGTCGTGATGACGGGTGATCAGCGTAATGTATTTCATGCCCGCATTTTTAGCAATGCTTACCCATTCGGCCGCATCAAATTCAATGGGATTAAAAAAATCTTTTAGCCGCGTATAATTTTCAACAGTAATGTTCCTGTTGTTCATCACCCATTCCCCGCTTCCGGGTATGCTGAAAGGTCCCCAATGAATAAACATTCCAAACCGGGCTGCGGCAAACCATTCCCGGGCCTCCTTATTGGCAGCGGTGGGTTCATATTGCTGTGATTGTGACGTAAAGGCAAGCATTAGCAGAAAGATGCTAACTACAATTCTCCCTTTCATGATGGATAGTTTAAGGCTAAGGTAATTGTATTCCTGCAAGATTGATTTATCCACCTTACTTTTGCGGTCTATGCACACAACAAAAAAAGTACGTGTCCGGTTCGCGCCCAGCCCTACCGGCGGACTGCACCTGGGCGGCGTAAGAACTGTTTTGTATAACTATTTATTTGCAAAGCAACACCAGGGAGATTTTATACTTCGTATTGAAGATACCGACCAAAGCCGCTATGTGGCCGGGACGGAGGAATATATATTCAATTGTTTGAAATGGACCGGGCTCGAGCCTGATGAAAGCGCTATACATGGTGGTGCGTACGGGCCTTACCGTCAGAGTGAAAGAAAAGCCCAATACAGGCAGTATGCCGAGCAGTTGGTAAAAGAAGGCCATGCATACTATGCATTTGACACGCCGGAAGAGCTCGAAAAAATGCGGGTTAATTTTAAAACAGAACAAAATCCTTCTCCTCAATACGATCTTGCCGTACGCACTAAAATGCGCAATTCCCTTACTTTAACCGAAAGCGAAGTAAAAAAATTATTGGATGAAAATGCCAGGTATGTAATACGCATAAAAATGCCGGAAAATGAAACAGTAAGTTTCACTGATATGATCCGGGGCGAAGTAAGTTTTAATACTTCGGTGGTCGACGACAAAGTATTGCTGAAAGCCGATGGCATGCCTACCTATCACCTGGCAGTAGTGGTGGATGATCATTTAATGCAGATCAGTCACGCATTTCGCGGTGAGGAGTGGCTGCCCAGCGCCCCTGTGCATATTTTGCTATGGAAATATTTATTTGGCTTAGATGCAATGCCGCAATGGGCACACCTGCCGCTTATACTAGGCCCCAACGGAAAACTCAGCAAAAGAGACGGTGCTAAATATGGCTTCCCTGTTTTTGCCATGAGCTGGACCGACCCCAAAACAAATGAGCTTACAGAAGGGTTTAAGGAAAAAGGATTTTTGCCGGAAGCATTCATTAACCTGCTGGCAGTATTGGGCTGGAACGATGGCACTGAACAGGAAATTTTTTCTAAAACGGAATTGATTGAAAAGTTTTCTATAGAAAGAGTACATAGTGGCGGAGCTAAATTTGATTATGAAAAAGCGAAATGGTTCAATCATGAATGGATAAAGAAGTTACAGGTTTCAAGTTACGGGTTGCAGGTGAAGGAGCTACTGGAAAATAAAGGTATAGTCATAACGGATCAGTCCCGGTTTATACAGGTGCTGGAATTGGTAAAAGAACGTTGCCATTTGCTTACTGATTTTGCGGAACAGGCAGCTTTCTTTTTTAAAGCGCCCGAACAATATGATATGGCTGCCGTTAAACCCAAATGGAATGAAGCGAAACAACTGTTCTTTGCCGAACTGATCCGCAATTTTGGATTAAGCAATAACTGGAATGCGCATGACTTAGAAACGGATTTTAAAGAAATGGCCGCAGCGCACCAGATGAAGCCCGGAGAATTGCTGTTGCCTTTCCGCATTATGCTGGTGGGCGGCAAATTTGGCCCGCATGTGTTTGATATTGCAGAACTATTGGGTAAGGAAGAAACGGTGGCAAGGATAAAAGGTTTTTTGGGAGAGTTACCTGGAAAAGAAGCATAGCATATACTGTTCTAAAAAGAAGCTTGATACTAAAATTCAATTGATGCCACAAGCTGTTGCGATCTATCAACCTGTGTTTCTTCAAAGGAAAGGGTGATATTATTTCCAAGCTGGGCAAAGCTACAGGTGACCGGTTTACCGTTGATCGTTAACTGCACTTTCTTTGCCTTACCGGGTATTTCAACAGACAATTGTTTTAACCGCAATTTTCCATATGCTACAGCAATCGTGTTCACCTGTTGCCCTGCGCTTCTTTGCTGGCTGATATTTCCCCAGGCTTCTGCGGCTGTAAAAAAGCCGCTAAAATTTTCCTTTTGAACCGCGGGAGTATAGGCCAATGTTTTAGCAGGCCCGTCGTATACAAAATTTTCAAGCGCCAGCAACACGCCCCAGGAAGCAAGCGCCCTTGCATAGTGATCGCCACATTCTATTTCATTCCAGGGATTGTGTTTTTCGGGGTTATAACGTTCATGGATACCCTTAAGTATCGAAAGGCCTTCGTTTATCATGCCTTCATAGATCATATTGGTGGCTACCTGGTATTCAATACCTGTCCATACCTCATCACGGTAACGCACACCCTCCTCACCCATATGTTTGCTTTTGGGCCAGGTAGCTACCAGTAAACCGGGCTCCCCCGTATCGGCATATATTCTTTCCGGCCGGTGCATTTTGGTCTGCACACTCACATCAGGCGCCCAGTTGTATTTCCAGATGGATCGCAGTGTTGTTTTTACTTTGACCTCCGGGTATATATATCCTATATTGATCAAATGCGCCCAGGTTTGTCCAAACATCTGGTCGCTCAGGCAGCCATCGGCATACTGCGACAGCGGGTGTTTGATGATATCCACATCCTGCACAAAATATTCCCCGTTCCACAGCTTCTCCACGCTTTTGCTGCTTCCTTTTGTAAAGATGCTGTCACAATGCTTTGCAAAAGCCGTATCCTTCATCAGCAGGGCCATTTTTGCTGCCGCCTTTAATGCGGCAAGATATAGCCCGCCTACATAGGTGTTGGCCCCGTAAAACGCTATATCGTAAGTGTTCGCCTGCTCTTTTTCTATCAACCCATCTGCATTGCCATCTTCTTTGATAATAAATTCAGTTGCCTTTTTTATTTTATTCCAGTTGCGCGAAAGCAACAGGTCATCTTTTGAAGCAAGATGCTCACGGTAGGCTTTTAGTATAGCGCCTGCATGACCGTCAATGAGTATGCCGCCCCAGCCGTTGCGCGCCTGTATACCCCCGTCGGGTTGAAAGGAGGTACCAAAATCTGTTTTTTCCCTGATATTTCTTTCCAGCTCAGGAAACAGGCGTGATAATGCCTGCTCATAATTCCATACATGCGTGCAGGTGCCCACGCATGATCCCACGCCTTCCCAGGCCCAGAACTTATTGTTTGCCCACCACTGGCAGGTTTCGGTAGCCAGTGTGGATACCGGCATCATAATACGCTGTATCAGCCAGTACGGGAGAGAGCTGTTATTATAATAGCTGTCGTGAAAACGAAAGGTTTCTTTGGTCAACCTGTTAATATTCGTATGCAGCCAGTCTGCCACATCAAGCGCATTGTTATACCAATTGGCATACATATTCCCCATTGCAGGGCCTTCAGTAGGGATCGGCATATTCCAGTTGCCTCCTTCGCCGTATTGCATGGGGCGGTTGGGGAAATACCAGGTAAGCAAAAATGTAATATCTTTTGATTCACCCGGCGCAAGTGTTACTGATACCCCGGTTGCTCCCAGTAGTTTTTCGCCTAAAGGCTTCGTGGACTGCACCGCTTTGCTTATCGTTTGACCGGTGCCGTTATATTCGCTTGCAGCAAAGCCGCCGCTGTCTAATACAGTCAGTGCTACATTCCCAAAATAAGGATGATCTCCCGGAAAATATTTTTCTTTGGCAGGCAGGTTACTGAACGCGATCTCATCCACATTGATATGTCCCCAGCTACCCGTTTCATTATCTACTATTTCGACATAAGCTTTTTGTCCTTTGAGTGAACTTACATCCCAGCTTATATCTTTTAGTATTTCGTCGCTGTTGCCGGTAGCCGTTTTTTCAACCTTCCCTTTTACCACGAGATTTATGCAGGTTCTGCCCCGGTAAGGTCCGCCACCCAGTTTAAAATTGATATAGTCTTCTTTAACTACAAAAACAGGTGAAGTAAGCTTACCGGTACCGCTGTCGCCATACGGAGTGAGCTTGGAATTGATAAGATAATTGCCCACCTGTCCGGTAACAAAGTCTTTTTTTGCGGCTTCATCGGTAACTGGCTCTTTGCCAAAGGCCGTGCCCTCCACCTTCCACTTCCCATAGCTGCCCGATTCAAAATCCTGGAGCATTGTGCTGCGCCGTTCAATGTTGGGAAGATGGTCTGCCTTTACCAGCTCCATCATCACGGAGGTCATTCCATCTTTTTTAATTACCCGGTTGCGAAGCGTGCCGTTTGCTTCATTCCTGATATCTATGCACACAAGGTTTTGCAGCCAACCGGTAAGACTGACATTAACCGGCGTGGAGGAAGTATTCTTTACAGTATAACGGAGTACCGTACCCGGTGTAGCGGATTCTTTTGCATTGAGTGGAATGAAAGGTGAAAATACTGTAGCGTCCACCTGTACCGGGAGCGGGTCCGTTACTGAAGCATAATTTATTTTAGCAATGGGGTATTCACCGATAAAAGAAATATCATCAAAATCTTTTTTGCTGAGTTGTTTGGTAATATGTTTATCGCCCTGGCTCACCGTAATGGCAAATCCCTGGTCAATATAACTGAAGGGCTCAAAAGTCTGGTAGCACACTTTCCAGGGACCAAGCGCTGTTTCAAAATTCAGCAGGTAGTCTATACCGTAACCGGTATTGTACGCATTATTGGCGATCCACCAGTTGGCCAGTGTTCCGTCGCCGCGCACATACAATTGCCCGGCTGCTATGCCGCCGCAGGGCATACCGATGGTAGTAAGCTCCTTGCCTTTATATATTTTTCTTTCATTCTGCCAGAGCGATTGCTGCCACTGTGCGGGCAGCTTTTTATCCACGGGAACGAAATGGGTGGGGTGGGTGGACTGGGCTGAAAGGTGCCCGCCAAAGCATATACAGGCAACAAGAAGCAAAAGGCGCATAATAATGAATGAGTTGATGAATTTGAGAAACTAAAAATATGCCTAAATGGGTTAAGCAGCAAAAGTGAGCGGGATTGGGGTTTATTGTTTATTGTGAATGCTGCGCGTGGTTCGTGAGACACCCAACCACGGCTCACAATCAATATCCCATCCCAAACGCCCACAACGGCAGTTGGGT
>CAMPJQ010000141.1 GCA_946886925.1 uncultured Terrimonas sp. | reverse complement strand
TACCAGGATATTGCGGTATCCAAACAAAAGAGCCTGGTAGAAGTTTGGGTTAAAGTGGCATTTAACAGCTATCAATACCAAATCAATGCGTTGAGGCTGGAAGAAGAAAATATTGAGCTGGCAAAGGAAAACGTAATGATCGCACTTGAACGCTTTCGCCAGGGCGTGTCTACCTTTTTAGAATTAAGAGAAGCCCAAAAAAGCTTAGAAGAAGCCTATGACCGCCTGATCGCGGCAAGATACAATACCAAACTTTCTGAAACCGAATTACTGCGTTTGAAAGGAGATATCGTCAGATAATTTGAAATTTAAGATTTATGATTTTGAGATTGATGCTGCATGGCTTTCAGTATTAAGGCATCCTGTTCTGCATTTCAAATATGAAATATCAAATCTTAAATCCTACCATATTTCTTTAAAATCAATTACCGCCTTGCAATCTTCGAAATTAAAATCGTGCTTTATATCTCTTCCTTTACCGGAAAGCTGGTAGGTTCCATTTTGCAATTCATAAATTTCCACATCTTCGGTATCAGGGGTTATGATAATAAAGTAAGGTATGCCCTGCGATTCATAAATGCTGTATTTGGTATGACGGTCTTTTAACGCCGTGGCAGGCGAAAGGATTTCTGCCACGAGGGCAGGAGGGAAGTCTAAATACTTTTTAGTGACTGCGCCGCAAATGATCAGCATATCGGGCTGCAAAATGGTGTCATCGCTAACGTGGTAATCTACAGGTTGATAGGCGTTGCATTTATTACATTGTTTAAGCTGTAGCCTGAATTCCGCCCCGAGATTATTAGCGATCCGCTGATGCTTTGGAACAGGCGAAGGACTCATTGCATAAGGTATACCATCAATCAATTCCCATTGACCTTCCCATTGCACATAATCGGCATGGGTATAATGGGGTAGTATTTTTACCGGTGAACTCATAATAATGAATGAGGTTAAAGATACATTATTTGGCTCATATCTGTTAAGTTGCTGCGCTGCCCTTCTGCCCTGCAAACCTTAACAGAAATTACAAACTCCCCGGAACAGGTAAATATCAAATCAACGATCATTCCTCTTCTCCCGAATTCTTAATTTGCGACAATACCGCATACGCGTTTTTAATGATCACTGTTTTTCCGGTGAGATCACTGTCCTTATTTATAATTTCTACCATGCCATCTTCTTTCATTCCGGTTTGTACCAGCAGAAGATGAAAACTGTTATTTCCCATGTCTTCCAGTATAAACTCGTCATTGCCATACCGTACTACAGCCGCTTCAGGCACGGCCGTTACCTGTGCATTGCTTACTTTGATCCTTGCATTGATAAACATGCCGGGCAGCAACTGTTTGGGCTGTTCTTCAAAATGACAATGCACCAAAGCACTGCGGTTGTCATCTACATTTTTTGTTACCAGCAATACCTCGCACTCATATTCGGTAGAAGGATCGTCTACAAAGGTTACCATTACCTTTTGTTTGGGTTTTACTTTACCAAGGTCTTTCTCAAATACAGTAAGCGCAGCATGTATGTCTGAAGGATTGATGAGTTCAAACAGTACATCCGACGCATTTACATATTTGCCTATGTTTACATTTACCCTGGAAACAAATCCATTGATGGGCGAATACAGGGGCACACTTCTGGAAATCGTATTTTCATTCAGCTTTTCAGGATCAATGCCAACCAGTTTCAGTTTTTCACTGTATCCTTTTACCATTACTTTTTGGGAAGAAAGATCCGCCTGCGCCTGCTGGTATATTTTATCAGCATTTACCTTGTTTTCGTTGAGCATTTTCTGCCTTTCAAAATCCTTTTCTGTATACTGCAGTTTTGCTTTTGCTACCAGGTAATCCTGTTGCAATTGTATCAGTGCCTGGTCTTCCATGGTAGCAATTATTTCTCCCTTGTTTACATGCATGCCTGGCAGCAGTTTTGTGTTTTTAAGATAGCCGCCTAAGGGAAAGCTGATGGAAACGATATTTTGCGGAGGTACATCTACCAGCCCATGCACCTTGAGTTCACTGTTCAGCGATTGCTTACTGATCATACCGGTTTCAATACCGGCATTTTTAATTTGCGCTGCTGTAAGCGTTACTGCATTTTCAGCTACAGCACTTTGTTTTTCCTCCGGTTGTTTTTTTGAAGCACAGGCTGTCATCAACCCCAGCCATACAATGATATATAGATAACGCATAAATTTTATTTTCCGGTTAAGTATTCTAATTCAATAAGGGTTTGGTTGTATTGGTGCACAGCATCCATATAATTTAACTGGATATTCACGGCATTGTTCATGAGCGCGGTCCATTCCAGGTAGCTTATTTCTCCATTTTCAAAACTTAATCTTGCTGTTTTTATGATCAGTTCGGCCTGCTGCAACCCGGTATTTTCATAATATTCCAGGTTGTTCAGCTCTTTTCTGTATGCTGCAATAAGTTGTTGAAGATTGTGCTTTATGTGTTGCTCCGTTGCTTTTGTATGCAGCTTCGCTACTTCTTCGTGTACCCTGCCCGCCTGGATCCTTGCTTTTGCGGCGCTGTTGAACAATGGAATGCCAACGGTTACATTGGCAATATGAAAGCGGTTGCTGCCACTATAATACTTTTGACTAACACCATCTTCACTGTGATAACCAATGATAGACTGGTTGCTGTAGCCAACAGAAAAGTCGGGCGACAACTTTGTTTTTTCAACACTGGTTTGTGCCGCTGCTGTTTGTTCCTGTAATTTATTATACTGTATCTGCGGATGGGCAGCCACTGAAGTTGTATCAGCCAAAGCGATGTCTTCTATTTTTAAACTGGCATATGCCGGAAGAAAAAGTTCATCCGTATTGAGCAGCCATTGCAATTGCTGTTGCAATATCAGTATATCGGCGTCTAATTGCTGCTGTTGTAACTGCAACTGCTGCAACTGTGCATCGGCGGTGGTTTTTTCCAGCACATTGCTTTCTCCTGCTTTTAAACGCAGGTCTGCCGATTGCTGAAAGCGGCTGTATACCGAATCTAACCGCTGCAATAATTTCTTTCTTTCCAATCCATCGGCCAATCTATAAAACACGCTTTTAATTTCCCGTTGCAGTTCTGCCTGTTTCCAGGTGGCCAACTGTTCCTGAGCTGTTTGCTCATTTTTATAAAGTTGCCGCTGACGGCGGTATACTACCGGCAGATTAAAGCCCTGGCTTACAAAAAAGCGGGTATCATTTTTTATGCCGTTGATGCCCCCGTATTCGCCACCCAACTGTGTTTTGCCGGGATCAAAAACGCCGGATTGCAATTGTTTCCAGTAATCGGATTCTTTTCTTAAAGATTGTAAATTAAGGTTCTGCGCACTGCCTATTTTCAGCATTTCATCCAGTGTTAACCTTTGTTGTCCCTGAGCAGAACCCAATACCAGCAAAAACAATATAACAGTTGCCACAGGTTTGATTTTCATTTTTTTCATTCCTCTTTTTTCAAACCAGCGGTACAATACCGGCAGCACCACCAGTGTAAGCATGGTGGCAGTTATTAATCCGCCAATTACAACGGTAGCCAACGGACGCTGCACCTCGGCACCTGCGCCCTGGCTTAATGCCATAGGCAAAAAACCCAGCGAGGCCACACTTGCCGTCATCAATACCGGGCGCAGCCTTATTTGTGTTCCTTGCATAATAATTTGTTGAATGTCCTGTAATCCTGTTTGCTTTAACCGGTTAAATTCCGCAATCAGCACAATGCCATTTAATACCGCTACACCAAACAGGGCGATAAAACCTACGCCCGCTGAAATGCTGAAAGGCATATCCCTGGCCCACAGGGCCAGTATTCCGCCAATGGCCGATAAAGGAATGGCGGAAAAGATCAGCAGCCCATATTTCAAGGATCCGAATGCGAAATACAACATCACAAGTATCAGCATCAATGCTACCGGAACGGCAACGGATAAGCGCTGTGTGGCTTCCACCAGGTTTTCGAACTGCCCGCCGTATTTAATATAATAACCAGCCGGCAGCTTTAACCGGCTGTCGGCTTTTTTGCTTAGCTCATCTACCACCGATTCAACATCTCTTCCCCTTACATTAAAGCCTACAATAATGCGGCGCTGCGCATTTTCACGCTGAATTTGGTTGGGTCCTTCTTTTATATCAACCGATGCCACCTGGTACAAAGGCACCTGTAAGCCTGCAGGAGTGGATATCAGCAGTTGCTGCACATCGGAAAGGTCTTTTCTTCCTTCATCCTCCAGTCGCACAACAAGATCGTAACGCCTTTCATTTTCATATATAATACCCGCTGTTTCGCCGGCAAAAGCTGTGCGTATTACCTGGTTCACATCTGCTACATTGAGTTGGTAATGCGCCATAGATTCGCGGTTGTATTTAATAACCACCTGGGGCAAACCTGTTACGGTTTCTATATAAATATCTTTGGCTCCTTCTACGGTAGAAACGATACTGCCCATTTGATTGGCAAATGCGGAAAGGCTGTCTAAGTTTTCTCCAAAAATTTTACACACTATATCCTGCCGGGCACCCGATATCAGTTCGTTGAACCGCATTTGCACAGGATACTGGAAACCGTTGGTCATGCCTGGTATTTCTTCCAGAGCCTTGCTCATTTTATTGGCCAGTTCATCAAAAGATGGAGCGGACGTCCATTCTTTTTTAGGTTTTAAGGTGATCATAATATCCGTCATTTCCAGAGGCATAGGGTCTGTAGGAATTTCACTGGCGCCAATACGGGTTACTATATTTTCTACTTCCGGAAAACGGTTTTGCAAAATAGCTGCGGCCTTTTGTGTTTGCTTAATGGTTTCCGTTAATGAACTACCGGTAAGCAAACGGGCATCTACTGCAAAATCGCCTTCCTCCAGTTTGGGAATGAATTCGCCACCCAGCCGGCTCATGATAAATACCGCTACAGCAAATAATACAATGACCATTGCCACCACCACTTTAGGAAAAGCCAGCGCTTTTTTAAGCAGGGGTTTGTACCATCCCTGCAATACGCTCATCATCTTATCGGCCCATGTATCTTTATGTGAAAGTTTTTTGCTTAGGCACAGCGAAGACATCATGGGCACATAGGTAAGTGAAAGTAAAAAGGCTCCGATCAGCGCAAAAGAAACGGTTTGTGCCATGGGTCTGAACATTTTTCCTTCAATACCCGTAAGCGTAAGAATGGGCAAATACACGATAAGGATAATAATTTGTCCGAATACGGCCGAATTCATCATCTTGCCAGCCGATGATTCCACTTCCTCATTCAACCGGTTTTGGGTAATGCGATTGATACCGGTAAAGGATTTGCTGTGCGAAAGCCTGTGCAATACCGCCTCCACGATAATAACCGCACCGTCTACGATCAAACCAAAATCCAATGCCCCCAAACTCATCAAATTGCCCGACACGCCAAACATATTCATCAAAATAACAGCGAACAGCATAGACAAGGGAATAACCGATGCCACAATTAAACCCGCCCTTAAATTGCCCAGGAACAATACCAATACAAAAATCACGATGAGGGCCCCTTCAAGAAGATTTGTTTTTACGGTTCCAATGGCATTGTCTACCATCTTGGTTCTGTCGTAAAAAGTTTCCAGCACTATGTCTTCCGGCAAGGTTTTGCGGATTTGTTCTATTCTTGCTTTTACATTTTCAATCACTTCGGACGCATTGGCGTTTTTTAGCATTAATACCACGGCTCCGGCTACTTCACCCTGGTCTCGGTAGGTCATAGCGCCATACCGTATAGCATGGCCTATACGAACTTCAGCAACGTCTTTCAGATAAACAGGAATGCCCGATGTGGTGTGCTTAACAAATATTTTTTCCAGTTCTGCCGTTGTGGTGGCTAACCCTTCCGTTCGGATAAACAATGCCGCCGGGCCTTTTTCGATGTAAGCGCCGCCGGAATTCTGATTGTTCTTTTCCAGCGCTTCAAATACATCGGCTATAGTAACATTCATGCTTTTAAGATGATCGGGCTGCACGGCTATTTCATATTGCTTCAGGTAGCCTCCAAAGCTGCTCACATCCGCCACACCCGGCGTGCCCAACAGTTGCCGCCGTACTATCCAGTCCTGCATGGATCGCAGCTCAGCCAGGTCGTATTTTCCTTCATACCCTTTTTTGGGTCGTAAAACATATTGATATATTTCACCAATGCCGGTTGTAGCCGGCGCCAGTTCCGGGTTGCCCGCGCCGGCGGGAATTTGCTCGCGCACAAGATTAAGCCGTTCGCCTACCTGCTGGCGGGCCCAGTATATATCGGTATCATCATCGAATACAACGGTAACCACCGACAAACCGAATCTTGAAATGGAACGCATTTCTTTTAACCCTGGAATATTGGCATTGGCCTGCTCCAGCGGAAAAGTGATCAATCTTTCTACTTCCGGAGCAGCCAACGAAGGTGTTACGGTAATGATCTGTACCTGGTTACTGGTGATATCGGGCAGGGCGTCAATCGGTAAATTTTTAAGGTCTATGGTGCCCCACACAATCAGTGCCAGGGTAAATAAACCTACGATCAGCTTGTTCCTTACGGAAAAGCGAATAATAGCATCCAACATGTAAAATGGTTTGGCCTGTAAATAAATAGTCAGTCTATATTACTCTGGCCTGGCGTGGAGGTTGAAAAATATCAAAAGAAGAGAACTGGGGTTTATTCGTTTCATTATAGCAATAAAATACAGACGGCATTTCAGCAGGAGGATCAATTTCAACTGTAACAGGTTCATATATACAAACCGTGGTATTCAGCATATGGCAATCTACATTCCGGAAGGGCAATTGCTGATCCTGTTTAAAATCGTCGGTAACTATAACGGGACCGAGATAATGTATTTTAATAAATGTACTGAAGTTCATGTTGGGGTCGGCCGCGCGATGTTGCTGGAAATGCTGCATTAAGTAGGGAATACGCAGCAACTGGTGACATTCCGTAAATGCCAGGATATGTAAAGAGAGCAACAATATGCCTGTAAGCCGTTTCACG
>CAMPJQ010000140.1 GCA_946886925.1 uncultured Terrimonas sp. | reverse complement strand
ACCATAAGAATGACCAAGTATCACCCGCCCCGCCCGGGTGGTATCCACACTATAATCCTGCTCTATTTTGGGTATCAATTGTGTTTCAATAAAATTGAAAAATTGAGGAGCACCGCCAGTTGCGCTACTAACCTTTGTTGGGGTGTAATCTATGCTTCGGTCTTTGCCGTAGCCGATGCTTACTACCAGCACATTTTTCAATGCAAGTTTATCCGAAATTTCTTTACACCTATTAGCTACGAATCCAAAGATTTCTTTTCCATCCAGCACATAAATTGTTGCATATTTTTCTGCCGGATTGTAATTGGCAGGCAAACCCACCTTTATGCCATAGGTTGCACCATTAGCGGCAGATTGTATAGTAAACTCGTTCTTTACGCCGGAAGTAAATACTTCCTTTTCGCATGAGTTTAATAGGAATACCAGCATAATTGCCCCTGATGCAAACAGCCCTTTAATTAAAACAGTTTTAATTTTCATTGTTGTGTTTTTTTATTATGATTTGATAATGCAAAGCTATCCCGGCTTCCAGCGCTTCAAAGGACAGCCTGATGTCAGGAACGGACAACCTTTTATAAAAGGAATGCTTTATGAAATAAGATTATTGAGATGCTCAGTAATGAGGCTGAAATAAGAATTTGCGAGAAGAGAGTAAACTATATTTTCTGCGCTTTAGAGGCTTTCAAAAGCAGTCATTGTTGGTATTGGCCTTTACCTAAAGGAAAAATAGAGATGACGTTAGTGTAGCTAAGAGAATTTAGGACCATTGGAATTGGGTTTTTGTAAATTAAATAGCGAGGGTAACATTCGGAATCCCTTAATCGGTTTGCTCTCCAGACAAACAGAACAGCCGTATTTGATTCTTGTCCGTTTTTGACATTAATCTGTCTATTAACCCTCTAAAACCCAGGCTATTTTTGTGTTATAAATTAATCATCAAAACAATGAATAATCATTTATTAAACATCAAACCAACTACAATGAAGCAGGAAAACAGAGTTGTTGAATACCACCTAACCGCCAGCGAGTTTAACTGGGAAATTAAACCCGGAAAGAACATTACGGCCTGGGGATTTAACAACCAGGTACCGGGTCCTATATTACGTGCAAAAAAAGGTGACACGCTAATTGTGCGGGTTCAAAATAATTTGCCGGAGTCCACAATGGTTCACTGGCATGGCATCAGGCTTCCGGCCACCATGGATGGTACAGGCGAAGTACAACAATCCATATTACCCGGACAAAGTTTTGAATACCGCTTTATACTGCCGGATGCGGGAACTTTCTGGTATCATTCGCACCAAAACGAAACGGTGCAAATGGAAAAGGGCATGTATGGCGGTATTGTTGTTGAAGATGATACTGACCCGGTGATGGATACCGAAAAAGTGCTGGTATTGGATGATATGAAACTTACAACCAACAACGAATTTGAGCAGCACGGACCGGTTGGCAGATGGATTGAAAGGCATGACGGCAGAGAAGGCAGTACCAACCTGATCAATGGCAAAGAATCTTTAACGCTGCACATGCATGCAGGACAAACCGAAAGATGGAGAATTATCAATGCTGCAAGTGCCCGGTATTTTAAATTAAGCCTTGACGGTAATCCTTTTAAAGTAATTGCTACGGATGGCGGGCTATTAGAATATGCCAGAACCGTGACTGAATTATTAATAACGCCCGGAGAACGCTTTGATATTGCAGTTGGACCTTTTGAAGAAGGAGAAGTTTTTTCAATAAATTCACTGCCTTACAACCGTGTTACCATGCTTAAAGCCAAGCTACAAAAATATGCCACGGTACACATAATGGAAAAAAAGCAATCTATTGCGTCATTACCGGAAAATCTCACCGAAATAATATCTCTGGCGCCGCAGGATGCCAAAGTAAACCGGAAAGTGAAATTGTCAGTTGATCCCAGTCTTAAACACGTTATTGACTTCAGGGTTAATAATGAAATGCATGGCATGGACAAGCCGGTGATGGTGGACCATTTGCAGGTATGGGAAGTATCCAACACCAGTTTAATGGATCACCCGTTTCATTTGCATGGGTTCTTTTTTCAGGTGCTTGAAGAAAATGGCAAAGCACCGGAGTACAAAGCCTGGAAGGATACTTACAATCTGAAACCAAGAACAAAAATTAAAATAGCATGGATGCCTGATAACCGTCCCGGGAAATGGATGTACCACTGTCATATTATTGAACATCATGCAGCAGGTATGATGGCTAATTTTGAAGTAGTAGATCCGTTCCATCCTGCACCGGAAAAACAGGGGCCATATCATGGCTGTCATGGTAAATAAATAGTACATTAAATCATTAAAATTTAAAACATGAAAGTGGTTGTTTACACAAAATATGGATCACCGGAAGTGCTTCAGCTCAAAGAAGTGGGAAAACCCACACCCAAGGCAAACGAAGTATTGATTAGGATATATGCGACCTCCGTTACTTCAGGAGATGTGCGCATGCGAAAAGCTGATCCCTGGGTTGTAAGGTTAATGCTTGGGTTGATAAGGCCAAAGAAACCAGTACTTGGGGTAGTGCTTGCCGGGGAAATTGAAGCTGTAGGCAAAGATGTTACTCTATTTAAAGAAGGTGATTCCGTTTATGGAATGACAATTAAGCATTTTGGCGCTTATGCTGAATACAAGTGTTTACCTGAAGATGGAGTACTTGCATTAAAGCCTGTTGGCCTGACTTATAAAGAAGCCGCAGCCATGCCTTTTGGTGACACTACTGCATTACATTTTCTTAAAAAAGTAAAAATAAAAGCTGGTCAAAAAATTTTGATTTATGGTGCATCGGGAGCAGTGGGCACTTCGGCAGTACAACTATCCAAATACTTTGGCGCAGAAGTTACGGGAATATGCAGTACTGCCAATGCAGCAATGGTGAAATCGTTGGGTGCACATAACATCATTGATTATACCAAAGAAGATTTTAGCAAAAACGGGGAACTGTATGACATTATTTTTGATGCCGTAGGCAAGAGCCCGTTTTCAGGTTCGATAAAATCATTAAAGAAGAAAGGATACTATTTAAGAGTGGTTCACATGGCATTGCCGCCTGTTATCAGAGGTTTATGGATTTCGCTTACAAGCGGCAAAAAAGTAATTGGCGGCGTTGCAAACGTAAAGGCTGAAAATTTAGTTTTCCTCAACAGTCTTATTGAAGCAGGGCAACTAAAACCGGTGATAGACAAAACCTACCCGCTTGAAGAAATAGTAGAAGCACACAAATATGTTGAGCAAGGACATAAGAAGGGTAATGTAGTGATAGTTTTAAACGACAAATAAGAGGCAGTTCGAATTATTTATTTGCAATGGATAAAAAACCGTAATGCAGAAACAAAAAATACCAGGTCTGCAATTAGCCATTGTTAGAGACGGGAAAATTATTAAAACCTGAAATTATGGATTGGCAAATGTGCAGGATTCCATTCCGGTAACAATCAACCATATCACCATTTACTCCCTCTCATTTTTTCAGCCTTCCATAATCAATTACCATGTTACAAAATGCTTTTACGCCTGTATCCAGCATGCTGTCATCAATGTAAAAATCGGGAGTATGATGGGGCGCTGCTTTTTTAGGATCCCCGCCCGCAGGCATACCGCCCAAAAAGAAAAAGAATGCCGGAGCCCTGTCGCCGAAAAACGAAAAATCCTCTGCTCCTGTAGTACATTCCGTTTCATATACTTTTTCTTTACCGGCAGCGGCTTCCAATGAAGGAAGCATCAGTTTCACCAGGGCGGGATCGTTATAGGTAACTTTGGTTTTGTTATCAATGCTTACTTCCACCGTGGCGCCACCGGCAGCGGCAATATGGCTGGCTGTATTGCGGATACGCTCATGCACATCTTTATGCATTTCTTCATCCAGCGTTCTTATCGTTCCTTCCATTACCAGTTCTTCGGGAATGATGTTGCTTCTTACGCCGCTGTGAATTTTTCCAACAGTAATTACCACCGGCGCTTTGGTAAGGTTTTGCTGGCGGCTTACTATGGTTTGCAATCCCTGTATAATTTGCGCCGCAATTACAATAGGGTCAACCCCACCCCATGGCTGTGAGCCATGCGATTGCTTTCCTCTTACTTTAATGGTAAACCAGTCGCTTGCGGCCATTTCGGCACCGGGTTTATATTTTATTTCCCCAACAGGCGTTGCCGAATTGATATGCAATCCAAAAATGGCATCCACTTTCGGATTATCCATTACACCTTCTTTGATCATTAATGGCGCCCCGCCTTCTTCTTCACCGGGAGGACCTTCTTCAGCAGGCTGAAAAATAAATTTCACTGTTCCCGCTATATCTTTTTTCATGGAGCTCAATACAGTTGCCGTACCCATTAATATGGCCATATGTGTGTCGTGGCCACAGGCATGCATAACCGCTACTGTTTGTCCAAGATATTCACCTTCCGCTTTTGAAGCAAAAGGAACATCAACTCTTTCTTTAACAGGCAATCCATCCATATCGGCTCTTAAAGCAATAACAGGACCGGGTTTACCTCCTTTTAAAATACCCACTACCCCGGTTTTGGCGATACCGGTTTGCACCTCCAGACCCAGTTTTTTTAAATGCGCCGCAATATACTCCGCCGTTTTAAATTCCCGGTTCGACAATTCGGGATGCTCATGCAAATACCTCCGCCATTGGATCAATTCAGGGAGAATGGCAGTTGCTTTACCCGCCACCTGCTTTTTAACATCCTGTGCAGGGAGTATTGCATAACTTGCTGTGATTAGCATTCCCAGGAGAAAATATTTTTTCATGCGTTGCTTTTTAATATTCTGAAAATAAGATTTTTTCACCAGTTAAGCCAGTCTGTCTAATTTTGAATGCAATATGGTTACAGACAAAATTTCTTCGCAACTGATGACTGCTGAATCTGTTGACACGATCAGGCGTTATGCCGCAGCGGCAGAACAAATGGGGCAATTGCACCCGGAACAGCTAAAATTAATTTTTGAACAAAACTGGTTTAACCTGTTTGTGCCCCGTTCAATGGGTGGATTGGAAATGCAGCTACCCGAAGCAGTGCGTTTACAGGAAGCATTGGCGGGGTCCGACGGCAGCCTGGGCTGGACGGTAACCCTGTGCAGTGGTGCCAACTGGTTTATTGGCTTCATTGATAAACAGACCGCCTCCTCCTTTTTTTCAGACCAGGGGGTATGCCTTGCCGGTAGCGGAGCTGCATCAGGAAAAGCCAATGTTACCGAAAAGGGTTACACAGTAACCGGCCACTGGAAATATGCAACAGGCGCCTCCCATGCCACAGCATTTACGGCCAACTGCGTGATTGAAAAAAATGGCGAGCCGGTGCTGAAAGAGGACGGTTCCCCGGTAATACGGTCTTTTATTTTCAAAAGAGAGGAGGTTACCATACACAACGACTGGAATGCCACAGGCATGAAAGCTACTGCAAGCCAGGCTTTCAGCGTTAATGCATTGCCGGTGGCAGAAGAAAGATGTTTCATCATTGACAGGGAACATGCTGTGTTGCCAGGACCGGTTTTTTATTTTCCTTTTCTGTCCTTTGCAGAAGTTACGCTTACAGCCAATTATTCAGGTATGGCTTTTCATTTTATGGACCTTTGTAAAGTACTGTTTGAAGACCGCATTAAAAAGCATGGATATGACATACCTGAAGCCTGTGAAATGCTGGAAACGCTGGCAAGAGCCAAAAGCAAGCTGGAAGATGCCCGGCAGCTTTTTTATGATGCACTGGAAAAAACATGGCAGGCTGGTTGCAAAGAAAAACAATGGAGCGCTTCTTTCCTTAATAGCCTGGGAGAAACCTGCAGATCACTGGTTAAACTATCGCGCACTTCAATAGACGACCTCTACCCATATTGCGGAATGACAGCATCGGACCAAAATTCGGAAATTAACCGGGTATGGAGAGATTTTCATACAGCAAGCCTGCATGGAATATTTACTTTTGGATGTGGGTAAGAAAATTCTGATTTATGATTTGTGATTTGAAATCTGGCATTCCCATCTTCGGTTTATTGCTTATAGCTAATTCAAAGCACCAAAAAGTAAATAACAAGAAGCAAATGCATCCGAAATTTTAAATTTCAAATCCCAACCATCATTTCCACATTCCCTCATTACCTGTGCAATCCTCTTAACCTCAGATAGGCTATCAATTCTTCAGGCAGATTTGTTTGTATGATATTGGTATGGCGCAAGCGCAGCAAAGCATCAAAGCCTCTGTCTTTTTCCTCTGTCTCCAGTTTTTCATATTTTCCCAATGCATTCATCCAAAGCCTTATGCCTTTACCGCGAATAACGCCCATCAGGGAGTCGGAGTAAAACTTATCATCGGCGTGGATCACCGGAACTTCAATCCCCTGGCTAAATATGCCCTCCACATCTTCCCTGCTGTAGGCGCGGGTCATGAATTGTATCTTTTTATTCATGCTGCGCAGGGCAGGCGCATCCTTATAATCATACAAAAAAAACAAGGATTGCTTTTCCATCTTGGTTCTTCTCAAAAGTTTGGCAGTAGATTTTGCTGCTCTTTTTCCTTCGGCCTTATAATCAATATCCAGCATTACTTTCCCTTTCACCAGCTCAAGCACTTCTTTAAAAGTCGGGATTTTTTCTGAAGTAGGTTTGCCATCATGCAAAAGAAAAACCTGCTGCAGCTCAGCATAAGTCTTTTCAGCTACCAGCCCTTTACCTGTAGTGGTTCGGTCAATGGTTTTATCATGCATAATGATCAGCACGCCATCCTTTGTTTCCCTTATGTCTGTTTCAATAATATCTACACCAAGCCGTATGGCTTCTTTCATGGCGGCAACCGAATTTTCGGGATAAACAGCATGCGCTGCCCTGTGCGCAGCTACCAGTACCCTGTACGGCCGGTGGTAAAAATCATTAAGAATACTGTCGAGGTTCGATTGTGCTGCGGCAACAAGAGTAACCAATAGTACAGTGACCGATAATACGATGCGTTTGTAATACATATTTTTAAGCTCATTTAAATAAAGACTTAAGCCTGAATCATCAGAAATACCAATAACCAAATCACAAAAGACAAAC
>CAMPJQ010000139.1 GCA_946886925.1 uncultured Terrimonas sp. | reverse complement strand
CGGGTATTATTATCGGAACCATTGGCGCTACGGCACAGGCAGCGCACCAGATAGCCCTGAGTTGCGCTTCTTTTACATTTATGGTATCTATGGGACTTGCCCAGGGAAGCTCAATTAGAGTGAGCAATGCCTATGGCGCAAGGAACAGGTTAAAAATAACCGCTATTGGAAAAAGCACCCTCATTACCGCCCTGCTTTATGGTACACTCTGCGCTGTTATTTTCATCGCTCTTAGAAATATACTGCCGGTAGCATTTAATAAAAACACCAATGTAATACAAATGGCGGCATTGCTGCTGATTTACGCAGCAGTATTCCAGATATCGGATGCTACACAGGCTATAGCGGCAGGCTTGCTGCGCGGCATTAAAGATGTAAAAGTACCTACCCTGCTCATTGGTATCGCTTACTGGATTGTAGGTATTCCTGTGGGATATTTACTTGCTTTTAACGGAGAACTGGGGGCTACAGGCATTTGGATCGGATTCATCGTGGGACTGTCCTGCTCCAGTATATTTTTGTGTTACCGCTTTTTAAGAATGGCAAAGAAGATTTAATTGGAAAGTGAGCACGAAAATGGAAAGGGTATATTTAACCAAAGGCGCATGCCCGTAAAGAATAGGATTTTATTAAAACTTTTTGTCTACATTATTCCCCAAAGCAGTCTTACGCTTACAATAGCCAAACAAACGGCCAATGCTTTTACGATAACTGTTCCCTTTATTTTATGAGAAAGCCAGGCGCCCAGTTGAGCGCCAAATACCACGCCAATGCACAGCCATATTACCATGCGCAAGATATAGGGATCGTTATAGTTTCCCTGCAAAGCATGTACGATTACACTAACGGTTGCCATAACCGCAAGGATGAAATGCGAAGTGGCTGTAGCAATATATACCGGGAAACAGAGCAGGTGCACCATTGCCGGCACGTGAATAATACCGCCGCCAATACCCAGCAAAGGCGAAAGATAGCCTACTATCACGCTTATGGCAGCGCCGGTATAAGCATTATACGTATACCGGTATGTTGTGTTTTCCTTGTCTGTAAGCACATTAAACCGTTGTCCTTTGCTATTACCGGTGCGCTCTTTCTGCGAATAACCGGGCTCTCCTTTTTTAAACAAAAGAAAGGCAGACAGTGAGAGTAGCAGAATACCGAAAATAATATTGAAAACTGAATACGGAATATATTTTGTAGTGTACACACCAAGTATAGAGCCGGGAACAGTAAACAAAGCGAACAATATACCCGCCCTGTAATCAATGCGGCCAGAGCGGCTGTACGCCACAGAACCAGAAACAGCATTAGCGGCCACAATAACAATAGATACGGCAGTAACAATTTCGGGCGAAAACTGCGGGTGAGTTAATAATAATAAAGGCACAAGAATAAAGCCTCCTCCCGCTCCTATTAACGTGCCGACCGTGCCAATAACAAAACCAGTTAACAACAATACAGAAATACTATCAAAAATCAGCGGGTGAACCATGCCGGGAATTATGGATATGATCCCAAAGATAAAAAGTATCCTTTGTAAAAAACGCTTGTCAACCTGTTCTAAAGATTGACAATGCATTTAAACCTGCTTTAAAATTATGCAGAACCTTGTTTTGCTTTCGGTTTAATATTTTTCCGTGCTGGCAATTTTGAAACAGTTTTAGTGCTGCTCAGTTTTTTTGCTTTAATGACTGGTTTTGTTTCAGGCGCTTTTATTTTCTTAGCCGCTTTAACAATATCATCAGCAAGCACATTGCTCATCTTTCTTATCCGTTTTAAAAATTTTTTGGCATCCATTTCACCCCTGATGTCTTCAAGAGCGGCTTCAATTTTTTTGGACACTTTGTTACGGAATTCCTTTTTTGATATTTTTTTATCGCTCACAGGCTTTATAATTAGTCACTCAAATATAATAGTAGCGTAACATTTCTAATGTTAAGTTTTTTATGGCGTAAAAAAGATATTGACTGTGCCACCGCATTTAGAAGCCGGGTTGCCAGGAAGATCCCTCCATTGTTCTGTTAATGAATGATGGGGCACAGGCCCTAAAACCTGCAACCTGTAACTCCATGCAACCCGTACCCCTTACTCCCCTTCCGAAAAATCCGCTCCTTTGGTAACCTCCTCCCAGCCATCAAAATCGCGTTGCAATGCTGCCAGTTTGTTTTTTGCGTTCTTTAAAGCCGCAGAACCCAGTAACAATAACAAAGGCGGATCCTCCGATTCCACAACTTTTACCATGGCTTTTGCGGCACGCACAGGATCGCCTTTCTGACTGCCACTATAACCCCGCACTGTATTTTGGTTTGCACCGGCCGTAGGAGCATAATCATCAATAGTGATGGCGCTGTCTTTTGCCGATCTGCCCGCCCAGTCGGTTCGGAAACCACTGGGAGCAATCGTTGTTACCTTAATGCCAAGATGAGCCGTTTCTTTGGCCAGGGCTTCAGAATAAGCAGTAACGGCAAATTTGGTAGCATTATAAAAACCAAGCGCCGGAAATGCAACCAATCCCCCGATAGATGATATATTCAGGATATGACCACTGCGCTGTTTGCGCATTACCGGCAGTACGGTCTTAGTTACATGCGCCAGTCCCCAAAAATTGATCTCGAACATGCGGCGTACATCCTCTTCCTCACTTTCTTCTATGGCTCCGAAATACCCAATGCCGGCATTGTTAACCAGCACATCAATACGATTAAACTTTTGCAGTGCTTGTGTTACAGCTGCATTGATATCGGATTGCTTTGTTACATCCAATGGCAAGGCGGTAGCCGTGTTGGGATAAGGAGCAACTATATCCATTACATCATTTGTGTTGCGGGAAGTTACCACTGCTTTGTATCCGAGCTTCAATACCAATTTGGCCAACTCACGCCCAAAACCCGTAGAGCAGCCTGTTATTAACCATACTTTATCCATTTGTTTTTATTTTTAATATATTTTTGAGCAACAGGAAAAATGTACTCCATTAAATATACGAATGAAAATTATTGCAGTTCATGCCTTTTGCTTTTCAATACTCTTTCACAGCAATGCTCAAAGCATCAAGCCGGAGTTTAAAGTAATTGCTTTTTATACCGCCAAAAACGATAAGGCACATATTAGTTTTGTGCATGAGGCCAACAGATGGTTTCCGGAAATAGCCGCCCGTTATAATTTTGTGTACGATTCCACCAACAACTGGAATAACCTTAACACCCAATTTCTTTCGCGGTACCAGGTAATACTTTTTTTAGATACCAGGCCTGAGACTGCCGGACAAAGAAACGCTTTCAAAAAATACATGAGCAACGGGGGCGCCTGGATGGGATTCCACTTTGCAGGTTTCGCACTCACACCTTCGGATTTTCCACAGAACTGGAACTGGTATCACAATGAATTTATAGGAGCAGGCCAATATAAAGGAAATACCTGGAGACCAACATCTGCTGTTTTACGCGTTGAGGATTCAACCCATCCTGCCACCAGGCATTTACCGCAAACATTTGCATCTTCCCCCAATGAATGGTATAGCTGGGAAAAAGATCTGCGCCAAAACCCGGACATCAAAATTTTACTATCTATTGACTCATCGAGCTTCCCGCTTGGTACAGGGCCTAAACCGCATGAAATTTGGCACAGCGGCTATTATCCGGTAGTGTGGACAAACACGAAATACAAAATGCTGTACGTTAATATGGGGCATAATGACATTGATTACGAGCATAAAACCAATAAAGAATTGTCTTTCCAGTTTAATAATCCCGTTCAAAATAAACTGATCATTGACGGCTTGCTGTGGCTCGGCGGAACGAATCATAAACCATAAGTGACTAGCGAACCGCTTTTTCCGCATTGACTTGTCCATCGCCAAAAAAGCCATCTTTACCCCTCAGACCAAGATCCGTTGAAGATTTTTTAAATACCTGGTCAATCATTTCCGGCGAAGCGTGTTTGCCGTATTTTCCATATACCAAAGCGGCAACAGCGCTGGCATGTGGCGCTGCCATACTTGTTCCGGCCGACCATGAATAAAAGAGTTCATTGGTAGTTTCATCAATGCCGCCAATGTTAAATATGAAATCGAATACAAACTCATAGTTTACCACAAAATCTACCTGTACTACCTGTGTGTTCAACGGATCACTGTAATTGCCACCCGGTGCGGCGTATGCGATGAATTTTCTTCCTGAATTGGTAAAAATGGAAGGCAGGTACAAAGAAGTATCCTGGTTTATACCCCATCCCAACGGACCATTGGCAGCTATGGCCAACACTCCTTTACAAGCTGCCGGATAAGTAATAAAATTTTTCTCAAAGTCGTAGTTATAAGCATCGTTGCCGGCAGCCGCAATTACTGTGACATCTCTTTTGTTGGCGAATTTAACAGCCCTGTTCATAGCCGTTACCAATTCTTTTATATCCCTGTCGTACTGCACTATTAAATCGTCCGATGGATCATCCGGCGTACCATTATTATCCATATAGGTTTTAAGGGGCAATTCTCCGCCAAGGCTCATATTAATTACATTGGCGCCATTAACAGCCGCATAATAGATGCCGTTAATTAGTGCACTGAATGCTCCGTTTCCTTCATCATTTAATACTTTCACCAATATGAGTTTTGCCTGCGGTGCTACGCCAACCACACCTTCATCATCGTTCAATGCGGCAATGATACCTGCAACGTGTGTTCCATGGCTAAAACCCTCTTTTCCATGATACTGTACTTCATCTCCATCTACAAAATTATGTGAGAGTATAATATTGGGCATTATTTCCGGATCGTTCAGCAAAAAACCGCCATCCAGCACAGCTACCTTTGCACCGTTCCCCTGGAATCCTTTAGCCCATGCCTGCTCTGCATGCACGGAATTTAATCCCCATTGTAAAAAACTTAAAGGGTTATTATTTATTAAAGAAGATGGGGCGGCATTTTTTCTGTACGGCACTCGTGCTGTGGTTATTTCCTTTTTGCTGATTCTATGTATTTTGCCCGGTAGCCTCCAGTTCAGTACCACATCTACCACTACAGATTCAATACCTGCAACCTGGCGGGCCTTGCCGGGAAAGGTAGGGTCTGGTGTTTGTACTTCTATCAGCCCTAATTCTTCATTGGTATTCTTTAATACAAACCTTCTTACATTCAATTTGTTCAATTCTGCGGCGATGTTTTCTGTACTAAACCCTTCTTTAGCAATAATAATAAATCCACGGTCCTGGTTGGGGATGTGGAGTGTTGCATTTTCAAACCGTCTGTTCATATCTTTTGAACAGGAACCGAAAAGGATACCAACGCACAGGGCGAATAGGCATAGATTGTTTCTCATGGCAATAAGTTTAATTTATAAAAAACACCGGTTGGGGATGAGATAATTACACAGGGCGAAAGTATCAGGGAGTGACCAGCAAATCTTGCAAAATAATGTTACATTATCAAGGAAGTAAGTAAATATATTTTCCTCATCTCGTTTACATTTGTGTATAAACGCATTCATTATGGGTAAAGATTACACTATTCCCGCACAAACAAGGATCGGCCATGTACATTTAAAAGTGTCGGACATTGAAAAATCGCTGGCGTTTTACCGCGATTTGCTTGGGTTTGAAGTAACCACCATGTACGGCAGCCAGGCCGCATTTATATCTGCCGGAGGATATCATCACCACATCGGTTTAAATACCTGGCATAGTAAGGGAGCGCCACATGCGCCAGTATCTGGTGTTGGCTTGTATCATACAGCTATTGTTTATCCGGCACGCAAAGATCTTGCGGTTATTTTTGAACGCCTGCGAAACGCGAAATATCCATTAACAGGGGCGAGCGACCATGGGGTTTCGGAAGCATTATATTTAAATGACCCCGACGGCAATGGTGTGGAATTGTACTGGGACAGACCAAAGGAACTTTGGCCATCTAAAGCTGACGGATCATTGGATATGTATACAAAAGCGCTTGACCTTGATGATTTGTTGAAAACATTAGACTGACAGCTAATATTGATTTTCGCATTTATAATCAGGATTTACCCATAAACTGGTTATTTTCGCGGCAAATAAACTCATGTTGTTATGTATACGGGAATAAAACATTTTCATTCGGGACTGGCTTATTTGTTACTGGCAGGATTGGTTATAGCAATTATTTATGCAATCGCGTCACGCAAAAAAAGCTTTACTGCAGGAAGCCGTAAGGTAGCTTTACTTGGATTGGTATGTGCGCATCTCCAGTTTGTAGCAGGAATAGTACTTTATTTTCTGTCGCCATTGGGCGCTTCTAACTTTTCGGGAGATGCAATGAAAGAAAAAGTGTCGAGATTGTACATAATAGAACATCCTTTAATGATGCTTATTGCCGTTATACTGGTTACCATTGGCTACTCCAGGGCCAAAAAGCTAAACAGCAACAGCAAGAAATACAATAGTATTATCCTTTTTTACAGCATTGCTTTAATTTTAATGCTGAGCGCTATCCCGTGGAACGTATGGCCGTAAATCACAGATTTTATAGCCCTCTACTTTATCAGCATTGTATTTTTGATTTTTTACCCTTTTGGAATTTACAATAAACGGGCTACTGCCTTGTCTTGATGGATAGCAGCACCTGTTATGATCTGCTATTTCCTTGCCCGAAAAGTGATTAAATCGCAAATAAAACGTATCTTTGCGTTATTATTTGAGTTAATCTTTTGTAAGCGAACAATCTCTGCTCTCATATTTTTCTTTTACACCAGCGCACTGCTCAAGTTTTATTTGTACTTAACGGATCATCTCTGCTGAAGTGAATAAGTTTGAGGAAGCAGGGAACCAGGAGAAAAATAATGCAACCAGTAATGCGGTTATGCTGACTGCATGAATGATCATTTTTTAATTAAACAAATTCTCGTATGACAAATGATAAAATAGAAAAGTTCATTGAATGCAAACCGAAGAAGAATGTAAAGGTGAATATTCATTTTAAGCAGAGAGCTACGGTAAAAGGACTCTTTATCCGTACGGATGATTATGAGGAACAGTAATCAAAAAACTTTTGGCGTCTTGAGTCTGAATCAAAAGACGAAGAATGTGAGAAAACAAAAGATAGCAC
>CAMPJQ010000138.1 GCA_946886925.1 uncultured Terrimonas sp. | reverse complement strand
GAAGTTCAAATATACTTACCTGGATTTTAATTTAAGCAGAGTAACATTATATTCCTTATCTAAGAGAAATGCATTTACCTGATAAAGTGTTGATTTTATTATTGCTATTTTATTTGATTGTTTCACTGTTTTCTGTTCGCCGGTTCTTGCATCATCATAGGCCTTTTTCCATTTGGTTTAAATTGTCTTATGTTTTGCAACTTATTGACGTTTATGCGGCCAACTATTGGGCCCATGATTATAGGGAACAGTTTCAGTTTTATCTAATGCCGGGTAATTGTATTTTTTTACATATATCAATCCTGGCAAAAACTCGTCATTGGCATCCTTCAATTTTTTCATAAGTATTTGATCAAGTCGTGACTGTAATTTTGAAAACCCGCTTTTATTAACAAGATTGTTCATTTGGTATGGGTCATTCTCATTGTCATATAATAACCAGGGCCCATTTAAATCACGTACATAGGTATAGCGGGGGGTACGGATCCCTCTGTATTCCTTTCCGCCTCCGGACCGGGTCCACTGACCAAACGGCTGAATACAGGTTAATATAGCTACTGTATCCTTGGGATCCTTTCCCCTGCCCTGTATGTATTTACTAAAATCAACTCCCTCTACCGTAGCAGGGATCTTTATACTGCTCAACCCCAGCAGTGTTGGCATAATATCTTCAGCATTGATCATAGACTGATAGCTTCCGGCTTTAATGCTTCCGGGTTTCCCCTGGTAATGAAATAACATAGGAATTCTAACAGATTCATCATACGGACGCTGTTTAAAATATGCACCGTGTGATCCTACCAAATCCCCATGATCTGAAGTAAACAGAACTATGGTATTATCTAAAATACCTTCTTCTTTTAGCGTATTTAGAATTTGTCCGACCATATCATCTATAGCCGACATATGGGAATAATAACCCGCTAAGTCGTAACGCGCTTTTGCCTGCATGCTATCGGGCACATTAGGGCGCAAAACAATTTTAGAGGAATCATACAATGCCTTATATTTCCCGGGAGCAGTATGATACGGATCATGGGGAGCGGCCCAGGAAAGCATCAAAAAAAATGGTTGATCACCATGTGCATTATTTTTTATATAGTTTTCTGCATCCCTGGCCTCAGACAGCACGTCATATCCTTCCCAATATCTCCTGGTGGAATCATCGTTATCATAATAAACCGAATGATTATAATTATGATCGCAATTCCCCGCTTTCCAGTATTCAAATCCCTGCCTGCGGCCTCCGGGAGGTGTAAATGCTAACCGGTATTGACCATCAAGATGCCATTTACCAATGTATCCCGTTTTGTATCCATTTTTGCTCAATACTTTTGCAAGGGTAACAGCATTGGTATCCAACCTTACATCATTCATAAATATTCCATTTGTCAAAGGCCGTTGTCCGGTCATTAGCGAAGCCCTGTAAGGGGTACATACCGGCAAGCCCGAAACAGCTAATGTAAAGTTTGCACTATTGGCAGCCATCGCATCTATGTTTGGAGTTTTAACGTTTGGATCGCCGGCATATCCCATTGCCTGGGCACGCCACTCGTCTGTGCAAAGAATTAATATGTTTGGCCTCCTGTTAACGTTTTGCCCTTTACAGGAGAAAAGAAACAATAGAAAATCAATAGCGACAAACATCCTGATAAGAAAATATTTCATTTTTGGTTATTTAAAACAACAATGGTATGGACAATCAAAATATTTAATGCAGCATACACTCAATAGCCTTGATTCTGATGAATGTTTGGGTTTTTATTAAGTTCAGCGCTGGGAATCGGGAACAACAATTTATTTGCTGTTACAACAAATGAATTTGAATTATACGGCAAATAGCTTGATGGAGGGTAGTAGGATTTGCAATTTCAAGAGTGCAGATGGGCAAAGCTTATTTCTTTTTTCCCAAAGCTTAATGAATACCTGCTGCACCGCATCCTGCGCCTGGTCAGGAGTTTTTAAAAAGCTCAGCGCTACCTGGTATATCTTGTTCCAATAAGCATCAAACACCTGCTTATATGCCTCCTCATCCCCCCTGGCTACCCGGGTAAGCAGCTCTTTTTCTATATATGGTTGAAAAGACGGCAACTGTATATCTTGACTGCAATACTATAAAAAATTCTACAAGAAGCCCTTAGTAAAGAAATCATCAGCATGGTTCAACCCAATTTTTAATATTGTGCAGTATACTGGTAATTAAACCTTCCACCGGGCGCCGCATCTCCGTTGATGTACCAGTCTAAAGGATCTTCTTCCTGCATGTTATCCGTCCACTTAAATTCAAACCGGGGTGAACCAGCCAGCTTACTAAAAAGTGAAAGCGGAACCGTAAGCATCATTTTGTTTCCGGCAATTACAGGTTGAATAGCTTTTTTACTAATGACGATCCATTTACCATTGCTATACTGTTCTAGTTCTGTACCCTTTACAACCCGGTAATCATAGCCCTTCCAGCCGGTTTTTGAATTTTTATCCCAGTCAATATATAGGCGCATCCAGTTGTTGCCAGATGGCTTTGTAATAGTGTGAACTGTTTCGGCATAAAAAAATAGATGCTTATTATCATTTGCCACTTTTATAATATGAAAGTCATTCCGGCCGGTATTGTTGGTATAAATGGTTTCGGGTTTTGACTGTGCACCAGGGTGATTCCGGTGTTGTGTGTCGCCGGTATAATCGGTATACACAAGTGCTACTTTTTCCCAATCCTGCATATTGCGAATCGTTATCAATGCATTGGTTGCCGGATTTTTTTCAACGCCTTTATACCGTCTTATGTTGTTAACCAGTTGCATGTAATAATGGTCTTTTAATCCGGCGGTTAAAGAAGGCTCAATATCGCGACTGTATTCAGGACTTGCCTGGTCGCAAAACCAGGAATGCTTCGGATCATCATCCATACTCTTCCACCTGCCCGCGATCCATTCATTCCAACCTGTTACAAATATGAAAGGCACTTCTTCCTTCAAAGCATAGTCCCATTGCTCCTGGAAATTGTAGCCATATTGTATATCAGTTTCGGGGTTACCACGCGCATTGTTATGATAGCTACGCCCCCAGTTGTCCATATTTTCATAAAATGCCGAACCACCCATACCTGCAGTAGGATTGGGATGCTGCGCTACAGACACATTGATGATTTCTTTTTCGCCGTGTTCGTTGTAGTGCACTTCGGGCTTCCGGGTAAAACTGATCCAGGGCCATCCATTCGTTACTTTGGGAACCGTTGGCCATTGCGATTCTCTGAAAGTAAAAAAGTTCTTGTACTCTTTTCCTTCTGTTTCTTTCGTTACTCCTATAACTAAGGGTTTATCATCCAGATAGTACCAGCAATCGGGATGGCGGTAAGGCGCTCCTTCTTTATAGAAATTATCATAAATTTCCCCGATGGTTTCTCCCGAAGCTGTGTTGGTGTAGAACACAATTTTAGGAGGATTTTTTCCCTGTGCCCGCACAGCATCCATTGCCTTCATCAATGCTTCAGACTGAAGCGGATAAGTAACCCGGTTGGTAGCGTCTATCACCAGCATATCAACTCCTGCATCGGTGAGCAGTTGAATGTTGCGCAGGTGCACCCAGTAATCATCACCCCGGTAATATCCGTAAATGGGTTTACCCCAAAAATAATAAGTTCCTTTCCCACCGCCCCAATCAGGATCATCGGCATCATTAAAAACTTCGCGGTGGTTTGTGTACAGCTCATGCAAATCCCAGTTATGGGGTGATGTTGGAGAGCCTTTATCGCCTTGCCATAAAAAATAGAACAGGGCAACATGACGATTGGACTTTGGATTTCCTACGGCATCGTTTTGCACCAACGTGCGACCCAGTCCGTCGGTTGCAGCCAGTGGTTGTGAGATGGCTGATCCAACGATCAAGAAACTTGCAAAAACAATAAGGATACACTTTCTCATTTGAATTGACTGCAATTTTAAAAGTTATTAAATGCCCGTTCAAAACTTTCCCACATGCAGAACCCCTTCGGCACCCCATGCAGCATTCTTATTTTGTTGTATAATGATAATTAAACCTTCCCGCAGGGGCTACATCGCCATTGATCCAAAAATCCATGATATTGTTTTGCTCCTGCATGTTATCGCTCCATTTAAAACCAAAGTCGGGTTCGCCGGTGATGCCCAGTAAACTTTTTGGCACTTTAATTTCCAGTTTATTGCCATTCACTGCATAATCTACCTCCCCGGCTTTTTGCCAGTTCCATGCTGCGTCTGTTTTTTCTACTATAGCTTTCTTACCCGGATTAATGCGGTTGATCACAAAATCATATCCTTCCCAACCGGTATTTTTATCCAGGTCAGTATCAATAAACAAACGCATCCATGCCGGGTCTGTTTTGGGCGTTAATGCTTTATTGGTTTCCACATAAAAATATATATGATCATTATCCCGGGCCACTTTGGAAAGCACAATGTCATTTCTTCCTGTATTGTTGGTATAATGCAAGCTGCCCCACCCTTCACTGTTGCGGTGAATGGTACTGCCTTTGTGAGATGTGAAAGCCGGCGTTACTTTATTCCAGTCTGCAAATTTTCCGTCAACGCCAATGCTTACAGGCGCAGATGCAGGTTGCGGAGCCGGCACGCCTTTAAACCTGCGGATATTGCTCACCATCTGGTAGTAATAGTTATCGCCATGCCCGCCCTTCATGGGTTCAATATCGCGACTGTTTTCCTGGTTAAATTCATCAGGAAATGCGTTGGTTTGCTCCTGCCAAACATCATACCTACCGGCAATCCATTCATTCCACCCGGTAATAAAAATAAATTCAGGATCAATTTCCAGCGCCCGCTCCCATTGCTCCTGGAAGTTATACCCGTAGTTCACTGCTCCCGGATCCGTAATGTGCCCTTTTGCATGAGTGTAACTGCGACCAAAAGCGCCGGTAGCATTCAATGCAGTTAGCCCTCTTTCCTTAGTCCAGTTCTGGGCTGCCCCAACAGTTACCTGTTCAAAGCCGCCATCCTGCTTTTTTACAAAACCATGCTGCGGATATATTTCCAGCCATCCCCAATGATCTGGTTTTTCAGGCCCTTTGTTGTACACCGGCTGACCTGTGCGAAATGTGAAGAACTGCTGCAATTCTTTTTTAAGTGCAGGATCATTCTTTCTGTCTGGAATATCTTCTGCAAATTCGGGTGAGCCCATTACAAAAGGTTTGCCTTTCCAGTTAAACCAAAGGTCTTTGTACTTACCCGGTTTATACAGATCATTGTATATCTCCCTTAATATTTCTTTGCCGCCAACGCCTACCCAAAAGGGCAGCATAAAAGCAATTTGAGGTGTTTTAACACCATCCTTCCGTGCCTGTGTAAATACTTCACACAATTTCATATACGATTCTTTCCATGTGATATTACCATTGGTACAATCAAAAATGATCACGTCAACGCCTGCATCCGCCAGCATCTCTGCATGTTTGCGCAACACCCATGCATCGGTATCAATATAATAACCAAACAAAGGTTCGCCCCAAAACCAGGGACTTTTGCGTTTGGGCCATATGGGATTATTATAATCATGGATTGCTTTGGGGTCGCGCGAAAGGTATTCGGTAACGTTATAAGGCGGGTTGTTTTTGCTTTGCTGCGTATGCCATGTCCAGTAAAACAATCCTACAAACTTATCTTTCTTAGGTGCACCTGCTTGTTCATAACCGGGTAAAGTTCTGCCAACGGCATCTGTGGCTATAGCACTAATGCCTGGCGACTGAGCCTTTGATTGTAAACAAAAAGCAAGAAGCAATAAACCTGTGCAATATTTCATCTCGTATTTTTAGCGTGATTGACCAATGATATTATTTACTGAACTTATTTTTTCCAGATACTGCGGTAATTGAACCGGCGGTTGGGTGCACTATCACCGTTAATGCTGAGTGAGATGGGCGTTTCGAGGTCATCAGGATTGTCTGCCCAATGATAATCGAAAGTAAATCCATCACCTTTTAAACCCAAAATACTGCGTGGAACAGACAACTCCAGCGCATTGCCGTTATACCGATACCCTAATTGGGCCACTTCAGTCCAGTGATCGCCTGCGGCGTGGGTATCGTAACACATTAGCATTGTGGTTTTATCGTCCTTTATTTTTTTATTGATAAGGTAATCATATCCATGCCATCCCGTAGCCGGATCCTGATCCGCATCTATCAGCAACAGCATCCAGTTTTTACCCGAAGAAGGTGTAAGCGGCTGATCTGTTTCGGCATAAAAGAATACATTCTTTTTGTCTACTGCTACTTTGCAGGTTACAATATCATTGCGACCCGAATTGTTGGTGTAATGAAGTCCCCCGTATCCTTTGTGATCACGGTGAAATACATCGCCCTTTGTATCACGGTATTCTACGGATATTTTTTTCCAGTCCTCAAAGTTTCCATCCACTTTCATCTTCGATAATCCTTTTAACTCCGGTATGGCACGCACTCCTTTATACCTGCGGATGTTTTGCGCCATCTGCATATAATAATTATCCGTATAGCCTCCTTTCATGGGCTGTATGGCACGGTTAAATTCGGCGTTGTACTGGTCAACAAAAAAATAGGGACTTTTGCGGCGCATGAAATCGAAAGTTTTTCCGCCATCCGGCTGGTATTTACCTGCAGTCCATTCGTTCCAGTCGTTGATATACAAAAACTGTGGATCGGCTTTCAATGCTTCTTCCCATCTTTCCTGGAAATAAATGCCATAGCCTTCGGGGTTGCTTACCGTTTTCTTCAGCCACGGTACGTAGGTAGCTTCGGGGAGATCATATTGATTTAACGGCGGCTCGCCCTTTTTTCTCGACCATGATTTGCCCACGAGGCTTGACGGGTGCTGCGCAGGCGTAACGGCCGCTTCTTCTCTTTTCCCTTTGTGAGTAGAAACAAGGCTGTCGGTGTGCATAGCCTTCACTTTATCATTGCCCAAATCATATCCAAAACTCCAGTTGTCTTCAGTGCCTACAAAACGCCTGCCTGCCCATTTGTAATAGCCCCACCACAGGGTACGCAGGGTAAAATAATCTTTTACTTCTTTGGTATAGTCTTTATAAAATTTTTCAGTGTAATCGGGGTTTCC
>CAMPJQ010000137.1 GCA_946886925.1 uncultured Terrimonas sp. | reverse complement strand
GCACGGTTATGTTTACCAGGGCATGGCTGCTGTGATGCACCTGTTTAAAGTTGCGGCAGGACTGGATTCACAAATTGTAGGCGATTATGAAATTTTGATGCAGCTAAAAAAAGCAACAAAATACGCCAAAGAAAAAGCTTTGCTGGGTACTTTGCTGGATCGCCTTGTGAATTTTGCACTTCAGGCCTCAAAAAAAATAAAATCAGAGACTCGTCTCAGTACCGGTACGGTTTCAGTGGCTTACGCAGCCATTGAAGTGATACGTGAAAAAGTAACGGATATTGAACACAAAAATATTCTGCTCGTTGGCGCAGGTAAGTTTGGCTGTAATGTGGCTAAAAATATCAATGCATATTTTCCCGGCGCAAGAGTAAGGATCACAAATCGTACCCATCAAAAAGCTGAAGCATTTGCACAGGAATATGGATTGGAATGTGTGCCTTATGAAACGCTGAGTACTGTGGTCAATGAAAGTGACGTTTTGATTGCAAGTACTGCTGCTGAATCATTTAATATTATTCCTTCATTTTTTTCAGTTCAAAAGCCCAGGCTGCTTTTAGACCTTTCTGTTCCTAAGAGTATTGATCCCGCTGTAAAATCTTTACCTGGAACTACCTTAATGGATGTGGATGAGATCTCGGCGATTTTGGATAATACATTTGCTATGCGAAAGGCGGAAATACCCAAAGCATTAGCAGTTATAGAGGAAACTCTGGGTGAATTTGTAGAATGGCATAAAATATTTTTACATCGCCATTTTCTGGGCGAGGTAAAATCCAAATTATATGAAATAAGCGAAACACATTCTTGTGTAGCGGCCGATAAAAAGGAAAAAGAAGTTACGGATGCACAAATTCAGAAAGCAGTAAAAACACTTGCCGTAGATCTCCGTACACGTACCGCCAAAGGTTGCCAGTACATCAGTACCATTAATGAGTACCTGCAAATGAATCCTTCATAGGATAAGTAGCACCCTTCTTTTTTAAAAGATTTCTGTTAAGAATATTGATTTCATGAAGCATACAGTAAAAATTGGCACCCGTGAGAGTGAGTTAGCGGTTTGGCAGGCAAAAAAGGTACAATCCCTTTTGGCTGAACAGGGTATTGATTCATCGTTGTTGTATATAAAGAGCGAAGGAGATATTAACCTCACTGTTCCACTTTACGAAATAGGAGTGCAGGGCATTTTTACCAAAGCCTTAGATAGCGCGCTGCTTCAAAAGGAAATTGATGTTGCTGTTCATTCTTACAAAGATGTTCCCACGCAACTGGCAAAAGGCATTGTAAAAGCGGCAGTACTTAAACGGGATTCGTACAAAGACGTTTTAATATTTAAAGCCGAAACAACCTTCCTGGAAGAGGAGTTGGGTTTTGTGGGAGGAAAATGGCTGGAGAAACAGGACAAGTCCGCTGGTGGATTTTCAAACTTTACCGTTGCTACCAGCAGTATACGCCGCAAAGCGCAATGGCTGCACCGCTATCCCCACCACAGCATTGACAATCTTCGCGGGAACATCAACAGCAGGCTGAGGAAGCTGGAGGAAAGCAGGTGGCAGGGAGCTATTTTTGCCGCGGCAGGACTGGATCGTATTAACCTGCGTCCGGCAGCGAGTATCGAATTAGACTGGATGTTACCTGCACCAGCCCAGGGAACTGTTGTGGCCGTTTGCCGGGAAGGAGACCAGTGGCTAAGAAATGCTTTCGGTGCATTAAATGACGAATATGCAGATATATGCACGGGAACAGAAAGAGACTTTTTGCGTGCATTATCGGGAGGGTGTTCTACACCAATAAGTGCACTGGCACAAATTGAAAATGGGTTTCTGCATTTTAAGGGAAGTATTGTTTCGGTGGATGGAAAAGAAAAAATTGAAACAGAAAGAAAGATAGTATTAAATAAAACCGGGGGGTTAGGCAGGGAGGCGGCCTTGGAAATTTTAGCCAATGGCGGTGATAAAATAATTGAATCTATCCGGAATGGTGGAAAATAAAATTAAAATATTATCAACACGGGCCCTGAACAGTGAATTGCTGAACAAAACAGGCTTGCAGGATATGGATGTGGAGGCAGATGCTTTTATAAAAATCATTCCGGATGTTTCGCAGGAAACGGCTGCGTTTATTCAATCCCTGGCCCTGCAGCCGGCAGCCGTTATTTTTACGAGCGTTAATGCAGTTAACGCGGTTACAGCACGACTAACTGTTGCTCCTCCATGGAAAATTTTTAGTATCGGTGGCGCTACCAAAGATGCCCTGCAGCATTTTTTTGATGCATCTTCCATTGTTGCGTCTGCTAAAAACGCTACCCTCCTGTCGGAAAAAATAATTGCTTACGGAAGTATAAAAGAGGTAGTATTTTTTTGCGGCAACAGGCGCATGAATCATTTACCGGAAAAGCTGGACGATGCAGGAATAACGGTAAAGGAGTTACACGTTTATCAAACGGTGGAAACGCCTGTAGCCACTACTAAAGAATATGAAGGGATATTGTTTTTCAGCCCAAGTGCTGTAGAAAGTTTTTTTTCAATAAATACCATACCTGTACATACCATATTGTTTTCCATTGGCGAAAGCACTACCGCTGCAATAGAATCTTATTGCAGTAATAAAGTGATCACCAGTCAATGGCCGGGGGAATCCAACATGATGGAAATGGTTGCAGATTATTTTAAATGATATGAAGAACGATTTATTATTAAGGGCACTGAGCGGTAAACCCGTTGAACGACCACCGGTGTGGATGATGCGCCAGGCAGGCCGCTATTTACCACAGTATATGAAGCTGCGGGAACAATACGGCTTTTTTGAGCGATGTCAGACTCCTGAACTTGCCTGCGAAATTACTTTGCAGCCTGTAGATATTATTGGCGTAGACGCCGCTATACTTTTTTCGGATATTTTGGTGGTGCCCCAGTCCATGGGTCTTGAAGTACAGTTGATAGAAAGTAAAGGCCCATTTTTGCCGGATCCTGTCAGAACGGAGGCGGATTTGCAACGGTTATCCATACCCGATGTGCATGAGAAACTGCAATATGTTTTTGATGCAATGGGGTTAATAAAAAAAGAATTGAATGATCGTGTGCCTCTTATCGGCTTTGCAGGCGCACCGTGGACGATTTTGTGTTATATGGTTCAGGGTAAAGGCAGTAAAACTTTTGATGAGGCCAAAGCATTTTGTTATACCCAGCCCCAACTGGCACATCAACTATTGCAAATGATTACCAACACCACCATAGCCTATCTTGAGGCACAGGTTGAAGCAGGTGCAGATGTGATACAAATTTTTGACAGTTGGGGAGGATTATTGGGTCCGGCAGATTTTGAAACCATTTCATTGAAATACATCAGGCAGATCGTAAACGCATTAAAAGATAAAGTGCCCGTTATCATTTTTGCCAAGGGCGCCTGGCATGCATTGGAATCTATGGCTGCAACAGGCGCGCAGGGGCTGGGTATAGACTGGTGCATCAGCCCGCAAATGGCCCGCAGCTTAGCCGGCAATAAAGTAACTTTACAGGGAAATTTTGATCCTGCGAAACTACTGTCGCCTGTGCCTGTTATTAAAAAGGAAGTAAAAGAAATGCTCGCTGCTTTTGGCGGTGAACGGCATATTGTAAATCTCGGACATGGTATTTTGCCCAATGTGCCTGTTGATCATGCCCGGGCATTTGTAGATACGGTTAAGGAATGGAGGAACAACGGGAGTAACCATACGCATTTCAATTAATACCTGGATGGGTGTATTGGCGTGAGCTGTATTAAACAAACTGTAAGAAATGAAAATCCATAATCCCTCGTCTGGTATTGACGAATCATTGACTACTTTCCACTCACTACTTACCACCGACAGATGGATCAGTTATATTCATGAATTACAGGATCGTATATGCAATGCATTGGAGCAGGAAGACGGAGAAGCCAGGTTTACAGAAGATAAATGGGAGCGTGCAGAAGGCGGGGGAGGAAAAACGCGGGTAATAGCAAACGGAAATGTATTTGAAAAAGGAGGCGTAAATACTTCTGTTGTTTATGGAAAGGTGAGTGATGCGATGAGGAACCAGTTGAGGATCAATGGCGATAACTGGTTTGCCTGCGGACTCAGCATTGTTATACATCCCATAAACCCTTTTGTACCCACTGTACATGCCAACTGGCGCTATTTTGAGTTGTACGACGCATCAGGAAAAGTGGTGGACAGGTGGTTTGGAGGAGGCGCCGACCTTACTCCTTATTATTTGTTTGAAGAAGATGCAAAACATTTTCACCAAACATTGCGTGATGCCATTCTTCCTTTTGGCGAAGATTTATACCCGAAGTTCAAACAACAATGCGATGCCTATTTTTCCAACGCCCACCGGGGTAATGAAACGCGTGGTATAGGAGGCGTATTTTACGATTACCAGCGTCCGGAAAATGATGAAGATGCCAATCGTTTGTTTGCATTTCAGCAGGCCAATGGCAATTGTTTTATCAATGCCTATTTACCTCTTGTTGCAAAAAGAAAACATACAAAATGGAGCAAAGCACATAAGCACTGGCAGGAGATCCGGCGAGGCCGCTATGTTGAGTTTAACCTCATACACGACCGCGGAACATTGTTCGGGCTGAAAACAAACGGGCGAACAGAAAGCATTTTAATGAGTCTGCCTCCCACTGTACGATTCGAGTATAATTATCAGCCGGAGCCGGGAAGTGAGGAAGACAAATTGTTGCAGGCTTGTTTGCATCCGGGGGAATGGGTGTGAGTTTGGTGAAAGAATTTCGAAGCCGGAATTTCGAAATCCGAAGAGAATACAAAACGCCAAAAGACAAAAACAAGAACCAAATAAAATTCAAATTCCGAAGAAGAAAACCCGAAATCCGAACGCTTCAATATCAAATTTCAAATCTTTAATATCAAATCGCTACAATGTATTTACAACGCAGGAACAGGATACTTCGAAATAATGCATCCATACGAAATATGGTGGCCGAAACGGTATTAACACCCGCCGATTTTATTGCACCCCTATTCATTGATGAAGGAGAGAACATCTCCTATGAAATTCCTTCCATGCCGGGCTATTACCGTCATTCGCTTGACAACACCATTAAGGAAGTAAGGGCTCTGTGGAGCATGGGTATAAAAAGCATTTTGCTTTTTATAAAATGCAGCGATGAATGGAAAGACAATACCGGCAAAGAAGCATGGAATAAAAACGGATTGATGCAACGAAGCATTAAAGCCATTAAAGATGCCGTGCCGGAAATGATTGTAATGACCGATGTGGCATTGGATCCCTATTCAGAATACGGACACGACGGCATTGTAAAAGAGGGTAAGATCCTGAATGATGAAACAGTAGAAGCTTTGGTGAAAATGAGTGTAAGTCATGCTGCTGCGGGCGCAGATTTTGTAGCACCAAGTGATATGATGGACGGACGCATTGGCGCTATCCGGAAAGCGCTGGAAGAAAATAACTTCACGCATACAGGTATCATGGCCTATAGCGCCAAATATGCCTCCTGCTTTTACGGTCCCTTCCGCGATGCTTTAGACAGTGCGCCGGGCTTTGGTGACAAGAAAACTTACCAGATGAATTATGCCAACCGCATTGAAGCCATAAAAGAAACGATAATGGATATAGAAGAAGGTGCTGATATTGTAATGGTAAAACCCGCCATGGCTTACTTAGATATTATTCGCGAAGTAAAAAATGCCGTAACTGTTCCGGTAAGCGCCTATCATGTAAGCGGCGAATATGCCATGATAAAAGCCGCGGCAAAAATGGGCTGGCTCGAGGAACCCAAGGCCATTATAGAAAGTCTTACTGCTATTAAAAGAGCAGGGGCCGATCTTATAGCAACCTATTTTGCAAAAGACGCTGTAAGTCTGCTACGGTGATCCTTAAACCCATTACAGGATGCTGAATTGTTCACAATTATGGCATGTTTTTATTACTCCTGCCAAAAATGATGACCCGGAAAAAATGGTAGATTTGCCGGAGTTTTTTCATGTTTATTTTTTAATGCTTACGATATATAATGACAACTCAAATTAGTCAGCAGCTCTTTTCCCGTGCATGTCAATCGTTGCCCGGCGGTGTAAATTCTCCGGTAAGGGCTTTCAGAAGTGTTGGTGGCACTCCGGTCTTTATCGAAAGGGCTAAAGGCGCTTATTTGTACGATGTTGATGGCAATGAATATATTGATTTCATCAACTCCTGGGGCCCGATGATCTTAGGCCATGCGCACGAACCTGTTATTAAGGCAATACAGGACAAAGCCACCGCATCTACTTCTTTTGGAGCGCCAACTGAACTGGAAATTGAAATTGCTGAACTCATTAAAAAAATGGCGCCCAATGTTGACCTGATCCGTATGGTGAACAGCGGTACCGAAGCCTGTATGAGCGCTGTACGGCTGGCGCGTGGGTATACACAAAAGAATAAGTTTATAAAGTTCGAAGGCTGCTATCATGGACATGCCGATTGCTTTTTGGTAAAGGCCGGCAGTGGCGTCGCAACATTTAACATTCAAAAAGTACCGGGCGTAACAGCAGGTGTTGCCAATGACACACTTACCTGTGCATACAATGATATAAATGCTGTAGAAAAATTAGTGTCGGAAAATAAAAATGAAATTGCCGCCATTATTATTGAACCTGTGGCGGGCAATATGGGTTGCATTTTGCCGGAAGAAGGATATCTTGAAGCGCTTCGCAAAATTTGCGACAGGGAAAACATGTTGCTGATCTTTGATGAAGTGATGACAGGATTTCGTTTGGCAAGGGGAGGCGCCCAGGAAAAATTGAAAATAAATGCGGATATTATTACCTATGGAAAAATAATTGGCGCCGGGATGCCGGTAGGCGCTTTTGCCGGCCGAAAGGAGATCATGCAGCATATAGCACCACTCGGAAGCGTATACCAGGCCGGTACCCTGAGTGGGAACCCTTTGGCGATGATAGCGGGCTATACCCTGCTTAATGAATTGAATATCAATCAGGTAGTATATAACGAGCTGGAGGCCAAGGGCGCTTATCTGCAAAAAGGTTTAACGGAAGTTTTGAAAACCAAAGCACGTCCGTTCCGTATCAATCGGATGGGAAGTATGA
>CAMPJQ010000136.1 GCA_946886925.1 uncultured Terrimonas sp. | reverse complement strand
GCAGGGTAGGGGCTATCAGGTATCAGCTATGAGCCATCAGTCCTCAGGCTATCAGCTCTCAGCTATAAGGGGGTAATTACTAACGATAGAATAAATACTCCTTTCAAGGTTAGAGGTGAAAGGTGAGAAGTGAGAGGGTGTGCATTTTACATTCTCCCATTTTCAGGTTTCCACACTTCCACATTTATTCCACGGATTACGCTTCTTCATTTCGTGCCGACCGCTTTCATTTCCGTACTTCCACATTTTCACATTTCCACATTTTCAAATTTCCACATTTGTATTACTCTGTTCGCAATGACTTCACGGGGTTTGCGACAGCAGCTTTTATAGATTGATAGCTTATGGTGAGCAGCGCAATCATTACCGATACCATGCAGGCCAATGCAAATACCCACCATTGAATGCTTACACGGTAAGAATAATCCTGCAACCATTTGTACATGGCCCACCACGACAATGGTGCAGCGATAACAAAAGACACGAAAACAAGCTTTAAAAAATCTTTTGAAATCAGGGCCGTGATGCCTGTTACGGATGCACCCAATACCTTTCTAACGCCGATCTCTTTGATCCGGTTTTCGGCCATATAAGTAGCCAGACCAAACAACCCTAAGCAGGAAATGAATATGGTAAGTGCTGCGAACAATGCAGCCAGTGTTCCCTGGCGTTGTTCATTCTCAAATTTTTTGGCATATTCCTCATCAACAAATTTGTAATCGAAAGGATATTCGGGATTGTATTTTTTGAAAATGGTTTCGGCCGCTTTCAGGTTTTGTGCAACAGGCTGCTTATCGTTGAGCTTAATAAGCACAGTTTGAAACCAGTTCGATTTGGCGCCCATGATCAGCATCGGGCGGATAGGTTCATAGGGAGAAGTAATGATAAAATCTTTTATTACGCCAATAATGTGCCACGATACACCATTGTCTTTTACCGTTTTGCCAATCGGCTCTTTAAATTTCATTACTTTCAGCGAGGATTCGTTGATGATCATTCCTGTTGAATCGGTTGGAAAATTTTTCAGGTCAAAATCGCGGCCCTGGATGAATTGCATGCCTGTGGCCCTTCCCAGCCCGTCATCGGCCACATAGCGGTAAAAATCTGTTTTATCATTCGGGTCTTTCCCTTCCCATTCCTGTCCCCAGCCATCACTCCACACTTCTGTAAGCGGAGAATTCGTTTTTACTACCGATGTAGCGGCCCCGGAAGCAAGCAGTTCGTTTTTAATAAGCGCGTAATTTTTTTCAATATCGTTTGAAAAAAAATGATAGACCAGGTTGTTTTTATCGTATCCTGTTTCCCGGTTACGGGCATAATCAATCTGTTGTTTAACAATGATGGTACAGATAATAAGAATAATAGCAAATGTAAATTGAAGCACTACCAGTATTTTACGTGGTGTAACCAAAGCATGTGCTTTTTTAAAAGTTCCTTTAAGCACTTTCACCGGTTGAAAAGACGAAAGAAAAAAAGCCGGGTAGCTGCCTGCCAGTACGCCCGTAAATACAATGAAACCTATACCTGCCAGCCAAGTGTTAATATCCGCAAAATCAATGAACAGTTTTTTATCTGTAAGCTGGTTGTATGCAGGTATACTGATGACCACAATAATAAGGGCCAGCAGGGCCGCCAGGAAAGAAAGTAAAATGGATTCTCCAATAAATTGCCCTACCAGGGTTCCTTTACGGGCGCCCACCACTTTACGGATACCTACTTCTTTCGCTCTCTTTTCGCTGCGCGCCGTACTCAGGTTCATAAAATTGATGCAGGCGATGAGCAGGATAAAGGCGGCTATAATGCCAAACAATCGTACAAATTCAATACGGCCGCGGCCATCTTCCACCCCGTTGGTAAAGCTCGAATACAACCGCCATTTTTTTAAGGGGTATATAAACATTTCCCATTTATCTGTACGGGCTTCCTCATCGTATTTTTGCTTCAATACCTGCAATTTAGGTACTACAGAAGCCTGGGTGGCATTGGGTTTCAGCATTACATAAGTGCGGGTGCTGTTGTTGCCCCAACTGGAATCATCGCCACCGGTATGCCTTAAATACGACCAGGGTATCAGGTATTCGGAAGTAAATCTTGAATGATTGGGAAAGTCTTTTAGAATGCCGGTTACTGTAAAATTATCCTTGTTATCTACTTTAATTGTTTTACCCATCGCATCTTCATCACCAAAAAGACTTTTAGCCGTTTTTTCTGTAAGCAGGATTGAATGCATATCATTGAGCGCCGTGGCAGGATTGCCTCTCAGCAGGGGAAAGCTAAACATTTGAAGAAAGCCGGTATCCACCATATTACCGGATTTCATTATTCTTTTATCACCCACGGTAAACAGCAGGTTGTTGTTCCAGTTTACCCGCACGGCCCTTTCCACTTCCGGCAGGTCATGCTCAAGTGTTCTTGCCAGTATCTTGGGCGTAGTGTTCCAGCACATGAGTTTGCCATCGAAACGGGCCCGGTTCCAGGCTTCGTAAATCCTGTCTTTTTTGTCATGGAACTGGTCATAGCTTACTTCGTTCTGTATCCACAGTAAAATAAGGATGGCGCTGGCCATGCCTATGGCTAAACCGGTAATATTGATGGTTGAAAAGCCTTTGTTGCGCACCAGGTTGCGATACGCTGTCTTAAAGAAATTTTTGATCATACGATTGTATAAGAAAGATGAAATCCCGCCGGCGGAATATTATCAAAAACGACAGGCGCCGGCCCAAGTAAAGACCGGCAAAAAAAATCAATGTTGCATATTATATACGTATGAGTGAAAAAAATGTTACACCTCACCGGTGTTATAGTGTTTATGAGGTCAGCAATCAGATTCAACATACATTAAAGTTTTGTTTCTTACCACTTGCTACTTTACCACCCGCCTTACTCCGTCCTCAGGGACTTCACGGGATTTGCTATTGCTGCCCGCAATGACCTGTACCCAACCGTAACAAACGCTATTAAAAATGTGGCTGTTATCGCTAATGCAAACACTTCAATACCAAGTGGTTTTTTGTATTCAAAATCCTGCAGATATTTATTCATCGCCCACCAGGCAACAGGCCCCGCAATAATGAAAGCTATTATTAAAAGCCTGCTGAATTCTTTACCAAACAACCAAAGAATACTTTGCAGGGAAGCACCGAGTACTTTTCGAACACCGATTTCTTTGTTTTTTCGCAATGCCATAAATGATACAAGCCCATATAATCCCAGGCATCCGATAATGATGGCGATAATAGCAAAAACCTCTATCATGATAAGCATAATACCATCCATCCTGTAAAACTCACCGATGCGCTCATCCAGAAACTGATAATTATAGAGGTAGTCAGGATAGGTTTCATTCCATATTTTGTCAAAAGATGCAAGGGTTGATTTTATATTGTTTCCATTGATTTTTACGGCACAATTGGAATAACTTGCTACATTGGGCATGATGCATATCGCGTCAATCTGGTTATGCAAAGAAGAATTATTAAAATCTTTTACCACACCAACAATAGGAGCCGTAATAGTGCCTCCGTTTACACTTAGTCTTTTGCCAATAACCTCTCCGGGGGATGTAATATTCAATTGTTTCACAAATGTTTCATTCACCAGGAACTCCCTTGTCGTATCTGAAGGAAAAAAGTTCCGGCCTGCCGCCAGTTTTAAGCCAAATGTGTTCAGGTATTGATCATCTGCGCTCTTCATGTTAATACTCCAATGTTCATCTTCAGCACGATTATCGTACCGCACGCCGGTTCTGCTATTACTTTGTGATGCCGGTGGCTGAAAGCATAACGAAACTTTTTCAACACCAGACAAAGCGGCAAGCCTTGTTTTTAAAGTATTCGCCTTTACCTTATCATTTTGTGGCAAGGGCAGTATTACAATAGACTCTTTATTAAAACCAATATCTGCATTTGTGGAATAATTTACCTGGCTGGCAATTACAATCGTGCCTATAATGAGCATTTGCGAAATAGCAAATTGTGTAATCACTAATATTCTTCTTAATGAAAATCCACCTATATGTTTTTGTGAAAGCTTGCTTTTCAAAGCAATAACGGGTTTAAACCTTGCCAGTACAAGGCCAGGATATGAACCGGAAAAAAACACAACAAGCAATACCGTTATCAGTATAAAAGAGATCATTTGCCAACCGAGTATGTGCAAGTGCATTTGCGACCTGAACAACTGATTAATGAATGGCAATGCAAGCCAGGCCATCATACAGGCAATGATAGCCGCTACAATTGTTATCAACGTAGTTTCCGCAATAAACTGCCAGAACACTTGTTTTTTTAAACTGCCCAACACTTTTCTGATGCCAATTTCTTTTGAGCGGTTAAGCGCCTGCGCTGTAGCAAGATTTACAAAATTTACACAGGCGGTTATTAATAGAAACAAACCTATAAAACCAAGCGCCCATAAATAGCCTTTATTTGCATAACCATTAAAATCCGGGTTGAAATGGATATCGTTTAAGGGCTGCAGCCTGAATGTCCACACCTTTGCATCTCTTCCTTCAAAATTTTTATTTACAATTAGCGATAATGCTTTATTTACCTGTGCTTCTGTTATATTTGGTTTTAACAATGTATAGCACTGGCTGCCGCTATACACACCACCCCAACTGCTGTCGCTGGCAAGCCATGCGTTCCGGTCTTTCAAATTTTGATATGATAAGAATATATTCTGTCGACGGTCGGTATTAGCGGGAAGATCTTTTAAAATGCCTTTAATCACAAAATCTGTTGCGTTATCAAGCCGAATGGTTTTACCAATGGCTGCATCAGCAGAGGTATAATATTTCTTTGCAATAGTTTCTGTTACCAGCGCTTCATTGGGGTTTTGCAATGTAATTCTGGCATTACCTGCCAATAAAGGGAAATTGAATATGCTGAAAAATGCCGGCTCTACAAAGGCAACACCATTTTCTTCATTAAACTTTCTGTTCTGTTTATCGCCAACCAATGTAATGAGCGTATTCCTGTAATCAACAATACGGGCTGTATTTTCATCAAATGAAAAGTCTGTACGAAAAGCTTTGCCCAGCGGTTGCGGTACCGCTTGTGAATGATTCACTTCTTCATCATGCCACTCTGTAACTAAACGATATATTCTGTTTGCATTATGGTGAAAATTATCATAACTCAGTTGATGACTGATAAATGTAAAAATTAAAATACTACAGGCAATACCAAGCGATAATCCAATAACATTTATAGCAGCATAAGCTTTGTTGGATTTTAAATTCCGCCAGGCGATTTTGAAATAATTTTTAAACATAATTGTAAGTTTTGAGCCGTCATCAGCTTTCAGCAATTAATACCTTTACATTATTCATTTTCAAATTTTCACATTTCTCTCATTTCATATTCTCACATTAACAGCGGTCTGATGCTTCTTCCCGCGTACCGACCGATGAATTTCTCAACATTTCCCTATTCGCTTCGCAATGCCTTCACCGGGTTTGCCAGTGCCGCCCTTACCGCCCTGTAACCTACCGTTATCCATGCAATGGTGAGTGATGCAACAATGGCTAAAATGAAAACGCCTATACCCATATCAATCCGGTAAACAAAATTTTGTAACCAGCCGTTCATGATATACCAGCCTGCCGGTACCGCAACCAGGAAGGCCATAGCAATGAGTAAAGTAAATTCCCGTGAAAACAACAGCACAATATGGCTTACACTTGCGCCCAGTACCTTGCGGATACCCACTTCCTTTGTTTTTTGTATGGCCATATAAGACACCAATCCATATAGCCCAAGACAGGAAATGAATATGGAAATACCGGCGAAAATTTTGTAAAGCAGCGATAGCTGGGTTTCCTGGCGGTAAAACCGTTCTATGGTTTCATCGGAAAAATGGCTGGCATAAGCATATTCGGGGTATGTTTTTTCCCATAGCTTTTGTATTTGGGCCGTTGTTTGAGCAAGGTTTTGCGTACGGAGTTTTACCGCAATTGTAAAATAGAAATCTTTTCTTGCTGCAATGGTAAGCGGTTTTACTTCTTCCCGCAGGGAGTTTACTTTAAAATCTTTTACCACACCTACTATCGGTAACCATAGGCCGCCACCCATCCACAGGTTCTTTCCAACAGCCTGTTTGGGATCCTGTAATCCCAGTCTTTTTGCCAGGGTTTCATTAATTAAATATTCCTTTACCGTATCACTTGCCGAATAATTTCTTCCGGCTACTATCTGTAATCCGAATGTTTGTATGTAATCCTCATCAGCATATTTAGAAAAAACCGGGAATGGGGCTTCTTCTTTATTATCGAAAGCAAAATTGGAAGCCCAGTTGTTTTCGGAGGAAGCTTCATCGCTTGCAAATGAAACGCTTATTACATTGGGGTTTTGCAGCAATTGCTCCTTTAGCGGGTTCATGCGTGCCAGGTTGGTACTGCTCATATTTGAAGGCATCACCAGCACTGCATCTTTATTGAATCCCAGGTCTGCATTGCGCACAAAGTTCATCTGGCTAACGGCTACTATGGTTCCAATGATCAGCACCTGTGAAATGGCAAATTGCGTAACAACCAAAACTCTTCTTAAGGAAATGCCACCCATACTGGCAACACTGATCTTGCTTTTTAACGCAAGCGCAGGTTTAAATCCCGATACAATCAAAGCAGGATAGGCGCCGGATAACAGGGTAACCAAAATCAATACCGCGATTAAGAATAAACTGCTTGCCGGTGTAAACAGCGAAATGCCGGGAGGCACACTGGCAACACTGCTTAACCAGGGCATCACCAATTTGGCAATAACGAGCGCCAGCATAAGTGAAAATAAAACAACGAGGAAGGTTTCTCCCATTACCTGGCGCATAAGCTGGCCGCGGCTGCTGCCCAATACTTTACGAATACCAACTTCCGTACCCCGGCCAATAGCCTGTGCCGTGGAAAGATTGATGAAGTTGATGGAAGCCATAATAATGATCAGTACAGCAATCAGCGCAAGTGTTAACAAAATCGTTTTGCTGGAGCTGTGATCACCAAGGGCCTCGTATTGCACATTAAAGTGAAAGTCTTTCATGGGCTGTAATACCAGCATACTTTCGCCCCGGCCTGTATTATCAGAATATTTTTTGACGAAATTTTTTATTCCGGACTGGATACTTTCCGCAGTTACATTCGGCGGGAGCATAAAATATAC
>CAMPJQ010000135.1 GCA_946886925.1 uncultured Terrimonas sp. | reverse complement strand
ATTACGCACTATAGTGTAATTATCTGCCTCCTCTTCCGGGTGAACGGGAAGGTGCACTGCCGCCTCCACTGCTCCTGCTGCCCGAATTTGAACTGGGACTAACTCTTGGAGCTGAAGGTGTATTATTGCTGCGTTCAAAAGTTCTTGTTGGTCTGCTATTGTTACTCCTTTCTACAGAACGGCGCGGACTGGTATTACCCGAAGATCTGCGTGGGTTTACATAATTATTGTCGTTATTCCTGAATACCCTTACAGGTGCATTCCTGCTGCTGTTTACTTCGGAGTTGCTTCTCCTGCTGCCATAACTGCCAAGATTTGCTCTCCTTGGTGTGTAGGTTCCCGCAGGTCTTACATTACCGGGTTTGGTAGAAATTAAACCGGGATAATAATAATGTCCGGATCCATATCCGTAAGAATAATAAGGATTATAAAATGAATAAGGGTTATAAAAACCATTGTACAAACCACCCCAGCCATAGCCCATACCCATTCCTATGCCATAATGAGAATAGGGAGAATAAAATGAATAAGGATTGTAATAACCTAAACCCATCCCAAAGCTACTGCCATAAGAAAAAGGAGAATACATACCGCCTCCATAGTACGAATAATCATCTAAGGAAGACCATAAAGAACGATTCCTTACTTTCATGCGCAGATAATTATCTTCACTGCTGTATGCGGAACGGTCCTGCTCTGTTTGTACGTCTACGTACTCATCCTGTCCTTCGTTGTTGTTATCATAATATTCATCGTCATCATTGGAATAGGCTACCCGTTGCTGTGGTGCAGGAGAATAATACACATCATCGGGTGTTTGTCCCGATTTATACATCGTTGAACAACTGCTTAATCCAACCGCGACTGCTGCCAAAAGTAAAATTCTCGTATTCATAATAGAGGGTTTTAAATTTCCACTATGAAGTTACTACATTTGCGACAATTCGCACTGTTAATCTATTCAAAATAGTTGGGTATATATTAAAAGATATCCTATGTGAAATACAGTCCATTAAAAGAAGCATATTTAAAAAATTATGAGTAAAGAAATCACTTCCCGGTTGCAGGATTATGCACAATGGTATAATGATCTTGTTATCAAAGGCGGGCTCGCAGATTATTCTGCCGTTAGAGGCTGCATGGTAATTAAACCTTATGGTTTCACATTATGGGAAAACATGCGTGACCAGTTAGACAGGATGTTTAAAGATACCGGGCATGTAAATGCTTATTTCCCGCTTTTTGTTCCTAAAAGCCTGTTTGAAGCAGAAGAAAAAAATGCCGAAGGTTTTGCAAAAGAATGTGCAATAGTAACGCATTACCGGCTCAAGGCCGACCCCGAAAATAAAGGTAAATTAATAGTTGACCCCGAAGCTAAATTAGAAGAAGAACTGGTGGTACGTCCAACGAGTGAAGCTATTATATGGAGCACTTATAAAACCTGGATCCAGTCTTACCGCGATCTGCCCATATTGGTGAATCAATGGGCGAACGTTGTACGCTGGGAAATGCGCACACGGCTTTTTTTGCGCACTACAGAATTTTTGTGGCAGGAAGGTCATACCGCCCATGCCACAGCGCAGGAAGCAATTGAAGAAACGGAACGCATGCTTGATGTGTATGCCGACTTTGTGGAGAACTGGATGGCGCTACCTGTGATAAAAGGAGTAAAAACGCCTAATGAAAGGTTCGCCGGCGCTTTGGATACCTATTGCATTGAAGCGCTTATGCAGGATGGTAAAGCATTGCAGGCAGGAACATCTCATTTTTTAGGACAAAATTTTGCAAAAGCTTTTGATGTACAGTTCCTAAACAAAGAAAATAAGCAGGAATATGTCTGGGCAACGTCATGGGGCGTTTCCACCCGCCTGATAGGAGCCCTGGTAATGGCACACAGCGATGATGATGGCTTGATTATACCACCCAGGATTGCACCATTCCAGGTAGTTATAGTGCCTATCCACAAGGGAGACGAACAGAAGGCATTGATTGATGCAACAGTGAAAGCACTTTTACAGGAGCTGAAATTAGCTGGCATCCGCGTAAAGTATGATGACAACGATAATAACCGTCCGGGCTGGAAGTTTGCTGAATATGAAAAAAAAGGAGTGCCTGTCCGGATTGCCATCGGGGCCAGGGATATTGAAAACAATACGATTGAAATTGCCCGCAGGGATACCAAAGAAAAAATGAGTGTAGCGATGGATGGCTTACCGCTACGCATCATTAATTTACTCCAGCAAATACAACAGGATATGTTTGATAAAGCAAAAGCTTACCGCGATGAACACATTACGCCTGCCGACTCATGGGATGAATTTGTTCAGTTGCTAAATGAGAAAGGTGGCTTTGTATCTGCGCACTGGGATGGCACCCCGGAAACGGAGGAAAAAATTAAGGAACAAACCAAAGCAACGATCCGTTGTATTCCTTTAAACGCTATGGAGGAAGAAGGCAAATGTATACTTACCGGCAATCCAAGCAATAAAAGAGTTTTGTTTGCGCAGGCGTACTAGGTTACAGGGCGCAGGTTTCAAGGGATAACCCGGAACTTGCAACTTGTGCCCTACTCCCGTTTTCAAATTTCAAACCTACCTGCGGGCTGCCAGGTTTTTCTCCCCCGGATCATAAACATATATTACACTAACCGCTGCGCAAAGCATAAAAAATCCCGCCATTACAATTGCATATATGGGCTGGTTGTTGTAAATGTATTTTACAATAGGTCCGCCTATTATGCCATTTACCAGTTGGGGCAGGGTAATAAAGAAATTAAATATGCCCATATAAATACCCATTTTACCGGCGGGAATAGAACCGGATAAAATAACGTAAGGCATTGCCAGTATACTGGCCCATGCTATGCCCACTCCTATCATAGAAAGGATAAGCCAGTTGGGATTGTGGATAAAGTATATGGAAATGAGTCCAAGTCCCCCGCATGCCAGTGAAAAAGCATGTGTTTTTTTACGGCCTATTTTAAAAGCGATAAAGGGCAACAGTAAAGCATATACAGCAGATACGCCATTGTACACACTGAACAGTATTCCCACCCAATCGCCCGCGGTGCGGTAGGTGTCCGAACTCTTATCCTCAACAGATAACCCATAGGTGTGCGTGGCAACCGCATCATTGGTAAATACCCACATACCAAACAAGGCAAACCAGCTAAAGAACTGAACCAGCCCTAACTGCTTCATGGTTTTGGGCATGCGGGCAAAATCTTTGAAGATCTGTCCTAATCCCTGTTTTTCGTTTTCTGCTTTACCGTGATATTGTTCGTATTCTTTTGGCGGATATTCCTTTGTTTTGAGTACAGTAACCAGTATGGCGATAATGAATACGAGAGCGCCAATATAAAAGGCCCATTTTACATTAGCGGCTATAATGCCTTCTGCCGCACTGTTGGAAACACCAAACCAATTGGTAAGGATAAAAGGAAAGGCAGACCCAATGACGGCTCCCGCACCAATTAAAAAAGTTTGTACCGAAAAGCCCATTGTTCTTTGTGAATCGGGAAGGTTGTCGGCAACAAGTGCCCTAAAAGGTTCCATTGCCAGGTTAAAACACGCATCCATGATCATAAGCATTCCGGCGCCCACAAATAAAGCGGGTGCTATGGCCGTAAACAGGGAAGCATTGGGCATTAAACACAATGCAGCGGCTGATAAAATGGCGCCCGAAAGAAAATAAGGCTTACGACGTCCCAGCCGGTTCCAGGTGAGGTCGCTGTAATGACCTACAACAGGTTGTACAATCATTCCTACCAATGGAGCTGCCAGCCAGAACCAGGAGAGGTGTTCAACATCGGCGCCAAATGTGCGGAGTATCCGGGAAGCATTTCCGTTTTGCAGTGCAAATCCAAACTGGATACCAAAAAAGCCGAAGCTCATATTGAATATCTGCCAGAAGTTAAGTTTTGGCTTACGCAAAAGCCTGGCAACAGAATCCTGCGAAGCAGCAGACATAGCAGTCGTTTAATGGATGTTACAAGTTACAGGGTGCAGGGTACAAGTTACAAGTTGCAAGGTGCAGGTTACAAGGTGCAGGGGTCCCTGAAACCTGTAACCTGAAACCCGTTTATCAAATCACAAACCCATCAGGCAGTATAGCACCTTTCTTCACCACCACAATACCGTCCTTTACCGTATATAAGGGATGATCAGAATCGGGCATATGTGTTCCGCCATTGATCCGCACATCATTTCCAATTCTGCAGTTCTTATCAATAATAGCATTTCGGATATAACATCTTTCACCAATGCCCATTTTGGGCAGGCCGCGCTGTGCAGCATTTTTCATTTCCTCTAAGGTTTCATAATAATCGCTGCCCATGATATAAGTGCTTACAATGGTTGACCCGTATCCGATGCGTGTACGGATACCCGTTACACTGTTTTCAATACGTGAAGCATTGATGATACAGCCTTCTGCAATGATGGTTCTTTCTAATGTAGTACCGCTTATTTTGGCAGGCGGCAGCATTCTTGGCCGGGTGTACACCGATTTGGAATTGTCAAAAAGGTTAAAAGGAGGTATATCATCTGTAAGTGCCAGGTTGGCTTCAAAAAAAGAATAGATATTTCCGATATCGGTCCAATACCCATCGTACTGGTAGCTCACTACTTTATGGGTGCTTATGGAATCCGGAATAATTTCTTTACCGAAATCCGTTGCATCCTTATGCACATCCAGCAGCATATCAAACAGCAGTTTGCGGTTAAAGATATATATACCCATTGAAGCCAGGTATATTCTCCCGGCCTTATGCATTTCATCGCCGGTATCGCTCGTCCATTCCGGCAACAAATCTTTCTTCGGTTTTTCTATAAATGAGGTTATATAATGATCTTCATCTGCTTTAAGAATACCAAATTCCGGAGCCTCCCTTGCCGCAACCGGTATGGTTGCAATGGATATGTCTGCTTCTTTGTCTATATGGCTTTGCAGCATTTCACTGAAATCCATCTGGTACAACTGGTCGCCGGACAGGATGAGCACATGATCAAATTCCTGTTGCTGCAAATGGCGTAAAGACTGGCGCACCGCATCTGCCGTTCCCTGGAACCAGCCGGGATTATCGGGTGTTTGTTCGGCGGCCAATATATCTACAAAGGCCTTGCTGAAAATACTGAAATGATATGTGTTTTTGATGTGCTTGTTAAGTGATGCCGAATTGAATTGGGTAAGCACATACATTCTGCCGATATCAGAATTAAGACAATTAGAGATGGGAATATCTACCAGTCGGTATTTACCGGCAATAGGCACAGCAGGCTTGCTGCGGGTAGCGGTAAGCGGGGAAAGACGGGTACCTGCGCCGCCTCCTAATATAACAGCGATCACACTCTTTTTCATAGCCAAAACAATTAATAATTGAAGAATAAATTTTAAAATCATTCTTTAACCGCATCCTCTTTTACAGCCGCTTCATTTTCTCCCTGCAATAGTTCTTCGTAAAGCCTGAGATACTGCTGAACACTATGCTGCCAGCTAAAATCCAGCCGCATCATCTTTTCTCTTACTTCATTTATTTTTTCCTGGTCTTCAAACAAATCTATCGCCCGCCAGATGCCGTGTGTAATATCTCCAACAGAAGCCCAGTTGTATACAATGCCATAGCCTTCTTTTTCACCATAATCTATTACAGTGTCCTTTAATCCGCCTGTACGGCGTACCATGGGTATTGTTCCATAACGCATAGCATACATCTGGTTGAGTCCGCAGGGTTCCACTCTTGATGGCATCAGCAAATAATCTGCTCCGGCATACATAAGATGGCTCAGTGATTCATTATAACCGATATAAACATTGTAATCCTTTTGCGCAAGTTTTTGTAACATGCTAAGTTGCGCTTCCACTTCCGGGAAACCGCTACCCAGTATCAGGAAATTCATTTTCCGGCCGATATAATAATAACTGTCACTTATAGCCGAAGGGAGTATATCGGCCCCTTTTTCCCCTACCAGCCTGCCAATAAATACGATCAGCGGTTTATCGAAATCCAGGTCAAATGTTTCACAAAGGCGGCGTTTGCTTTTTGCTTTGCCTTCTGTTACAGATTCAATACTAAAGTGATCTTCAATATAGCTATCATTTCGCGGATCCCACACCGTTGTATCAATACCATTTAAAATACCTGTACATTTTCCTCTTTCATATTCAAAAAGTGCTTCCAGCCCGTTAGCAGATTGCCGCAACTCATCTAAGTAACTCATACTTACCGTGGTTACCTTCCATGCGCATTTAATACCTGATGCCAAAGGGTTAATGTTGTTGTTCCAGTCCAGCATGCCCCACTTCCAGCTATCCCATGGCGGCAGCAAATAACTTTTGTTCCAGCCCATTGTTCCCTGGTACTGTGCATTGTGTATGGTAAGCACTGTGGGAATTTCGTGTAAATGCTGATACTTATAACAATGCTTAATGATAAACGGAATTAACCCGGTATGATGATCATGTACATGTATTACACCGGGACGGTGCGACCATACCGCAATCCAGTCTACAACCGCTACCTGGAATGCAGCGAATCTTTCGGTATCATCGCTGTATCCATATACTTTTTCCCTGTCTAATAAACCATTAATATCTACCAGGTACAAATCAAAGCCCAGCTTGTTGGTTTGTTCTTTAATAACAGTATAATCAAACCAGTAGTCGCCTATATTCGTTCTTCCCTTATGTACAACATCCCATACATTATCTATTAAAAATTTTGTTTTGTACATGGGCATTACCACTTTGGCGATATGCCCCAGTTCGTTCTGGTATTTAGGCAGCGCCCCAACAACATCTCCTAAGCCACCTGCCTTAGCAACCGGATAACATTCGGCACTAACATGTATTATTTCCATCCTGTTTAAATTCGGTGAGCGGGTTCTTTGATTGAATATAGGAAGGTTTTTGATTTATACAAGCGGTAAAAGAAAAAATATTGCTCCAACATTCAGGCACACGGATAAAAACATATTTCATCCGTGCGCCTTCTGTAATTTATTATAATGCATTGCAAGCTTTTGTGCTTACAGTTTTGTTACAACCGGATTCACGTAAAAACAGGTTACGCAGTAATTTTTTTAGCAACTTTTTTTAAGCCCACCTTATGACCACTGATACCATAATACAATATATAAAGGTAGCATGGTATCATAAAC
>CAMPJQ010000134.1 GCA_946886925.1 uncultured Terrimonas sp. | reverse complement strand
GTATATCAACTTATCCGGATACGCATGAAAGATTTGCCATTAAGGCTATGAAAAATGGCGCTCATGTATTTGTAGAAAAACCAATAGCCGATTCTGTTGCTGCCGCTGAACGTGTAGCGGAAACAGCACGCAGGTATAATAAAAAAGTTGTGGTTGGATATATACTCCGGCATCATCCTTCGTGGGAACGGTTTATTATAGAAGCGCATAAGCTCGGTAAACCTTTGGCCATCCGGATGAACCTGAACCAGCAAAGCAGCGGAAAAATGTGGACACTGCACCGGAATCTCATGAAATCGCTGAGCCCTATTGTTGACTGCGGCGTGCATTATATAGATGTGATGTGCCAGATGACCCGATCAAAACCGCTGCAGGTATATGCAATAGGAGCGCGGTTAACCGAAGAGATCCCGGCGGGCAATTACAATTACGGACAATTGCAGATCCGTTTTGAAGACGGATCGGTAGGATGGTATGAAGCAGGATGGGGTCCCATGATCAGTGAAACAGCATTTTTTGTAAAAGATGTAATTGGTCCGAAAGGATCGGTTTCCATTGTTGCCAAAACAGCGGGAGCAAGCGGCAAATCTGATTCCATAGATGCGCATACCAAAACAGAATCCCTGCTGGTGCATCATGCGGAATTAGATGTTAATGAAAAATTCGCCAGGGAAGATGAATGGATCAACTTAGAAGATGAGCCCGGCCACCAGGAACTGTGCGACCGCGAACAACTTTACTTTCTGAAAGCCATAAACGAAGATATTGATTTAACCAATCATATGGAAGATGCGGTTAACAGCCTGCGGATTGCTTTTGCCTGTGATGAATCGGTGCGTACCGGCAAGGTGGTAGCGTTGGTATAAATCAGTTTTTGCCTGTATGACTGCGTACCTGAGATTGGGCCGTCTTATTTGAAAAATTCAGAATGGTTGATTCTTGTATGAAAGCAACGTTGTTATCTATTGTATTGCTCTTTTGCGGCATTTCCCTGCTCTGGTCAAAAACAGGCGATACTATCCGTGTTGTTTCACACGACCAAACCGTAGTGGTTACCGACCCGGCCAAAGGTGTGAAAACCTACCGGCAGTGGGCGGTATTTCCCTCAACAAAATTGCCGGTACGTAGGATTAACCTGCTGGTTACTTTCGGCTGTCCCGATTCATTGCGTTGTGCAGACTGGGATTACTTAGATCATATTTATATACGCAGAAAAGGAGGCGTTAACAGCCCGTCCCTGGATTATCCTATCGGAAGAATGCTTACACCTTACGGCGGTGCATTTGGGCAGGACTGGAGCTTTGACTGGAAAGCAGACATTACCGATTTTAGTTTATTGCTGCGGGACAGCGTTGAAATTGAATACGAGCATACGGGCTATGAACCCAATAACGACAGGGGATGGAAGATCACCGTAACCTTTGAGATCGTTGAAGGAAAGCCGGTGCTGGAACCTGTTTCCATTCTTAAATTGTATGATGGCAGCTTTCCGTACGGCGACAGTACTCAACCCATAGAAGAACAATTAAAACCGGTTTCTTTTGTTGCCGGAAAAAATACACGGCATGCACGCATCCTTATTTTTCAGACAGGGCATGGCATGGATGCCAATGGTTGTGGTGAGTTCTGCAGCCACTACCGCGAACTTTGGTTCGACGGGAAAATGATTGACAAAAGAGATATCTGGAAAAAATGCGGAGATAATCCTCTATACCCGCAGGCAGGTACCTGGCTTATAGACCGCGCATACTGGTGTCCAGGCTACCTGCAGCAGCCCGATGTGTTTGATCTGCCTGTTGCTAACGGTGCGGAACATACGATAGATATTAATATGGAGCCCTATGTAACCGCTAATCCCAGTGCCAATGAGCGCATCAGTGCTTATCTCATTCAGTATAAAAAGCCCCCGGTGCAACATGATGTGGCCATTGAAGATATTATTGCTCCCACCAATACCCAAAGACATCTTCGTAAAAACCCGTCCTGCACACAGCCCATAATCGTAATACGAAATATGGGAAGTAAGCCGCTTACACAATGTACAATTGAGTATGGTACAGATGACTTAAGCAAGCAGAAATATGTATGGAAAGGCAACCTGTTGTTTAATCAGCAAGCAGTTATAGGGTTGCCAGGTGAAGTGCAGGGAAATACAGGTGAAAATATTTTCAGCGTATCGATTACCGGTCCCAGTGGAAAAAAGGATGCCAACGGCACCGATAATACCATGCAAACGGTATTTACAAAAGCGCCTGTGCATGGCGGTGAACTGGTATTTTATTTACGCACCAATAAACAGCCGCAGCAAAACGCGTATGTTGTAAAGAACAGCAATGGCAAAATAATGTTTGAAAGACCTTTGGGTTCCCTGGAAGCTGAAACCGACTATAGGGATACACTTCATCTGGCGCCGGGATGTTATGAACTGCTGTTAAAAGATACAGCGGATAACGGCCTGGAGTTTTGGTTTAACAATCGTGGAGGGAGAGGCTTAGCACGCCTTCTGGATAGGAAAGGGCAATTGCTGAAGCATTTTGATTCGGATTTTGGCAGTGATATCTATTACAGTTTTGAAGTATCAGCCGATACCACAGCATTGGCTTTGCCGGATCCGGTACCGGCTATCGGTGTATTTCCAACGCGCACCAATGGCAAAACCACGATGGATTATTTTGGCAACAGCCTTCAAAAAGTGACCGTGCGACTGGTTACCGATCCCGGCAATGAGGTAATAGAAGAACATGTGTACGAAGCAGTAAAAGAAGGGGTATTTACTTACGATTTATCGTACCGGCCGGCGCAGCGTTATTATTTAAAAGTATATGTGGGCGATAAGTTGGTTTTTAATAAAAGAGTAAGGGTAGGGGGGTAAGATGCAAGATTGTAAGACCGTAAGAAAGTAAGACCGTAAGAAAGTAAGAGAGGGGCGGAAGCGGGGTTCTATAAAAATTTAGGAAGAACGCTGTTCCTTTTGGGAATTGATCATCATTTCCATTACCTTTGCCACCCTTTCAGCCGTTTGCCTTAACCGCATGGCAGAAAAGTAGAGTTCGGGAGGTAGTTCAGCCCGGTAGAATACGTGGTTTGGGACCACGGGGTCGCAGGTTCGAATCCTGTCCTCCCGACGAATTCGATGTCAATTCAAATCAATCCCTGTAAGTCTTCATTGATTTACAGGGATTTTTATTTTTTTTCCTGTCAAATCATTTCAAAGAAAAGCAATCTCGGGGTGAGTAATTCGGTGAGTATTTTCAGGCATATATTTTGTGCTCACCTAAGCTCTCGCAAATCATTGTTATCCATCTGGTTATGTCATTTTTTTGACATTTTTTGATTGGATTTGAGATGGATTCGAACCTGCGTCCTCAGAGGATTCGAAGCTGCGGACACCATGGTTCCGAAGTGCGAACTGACAAAAGTGAAGAGTGAAAAATCATTTCAAAACCATTAAAACAGATTGCATGGAAACACAATCATTCGGTGTTTGCTTCCTCATCAGGAAATGTAAGGCCGACAAAAAAAGAGTAGACATTTACGCCAGAATTACCGTTGACGGCGAACAAAAAGAATTCTCCACCAAAGAACAAATTGACGCCTGCGGCTGGAACAGCCAAAAGGGAAAGGTGAAAGGCAATAGCATTGCGGTTAAATCTATTAATGATCACCTGGATAACATCAGGCTCACCATTAAAGATAAGTATCGCAAGTTGATTGATGCCGGTGAACTTGTCACAGCGCAATCCGTCAAAGATGCTTACCTCGGCGTACAAAGCACTTTAAAGGGACATAAACTGAAAGAACTCCTTAACTACTACAAAAAGATTTGGGAACACAAGTTGAAAAATGGCGGATTCAAAAATTACAAAACTACCATTAAGTATGTTGAACTATTCCTCGCCAGTAAGTATCCTTCTGACGATGTTTATCTCTCCCAGGTAAATGGACAGTTTGCCACAGACTTCGAACATTTCATACGAACTACACCTATTAAAGACCACGATCCCTGCAACGGCAACGGAGTAGGAAAACACATCCAGCGATTTAAGCGGATACTGAATTGGGCGGCCGATGATTTGAAATGGATAAGCGAAAATCAATGCAGGAAGTATAGCTGTCCGCTGAAAAAGAGTAAACGAAAAAAGCTTGACATCCAGGAATTGGTCACATTGGAAGCGAAACATCTTGCAAGCGCTTCCCTGACTACCGTAAAAGAGCTATTTCTGTATAGCTGTTATACCGGTCTTGCATTTGTGGATGCCATGGCGCTGGCAGAAAGCGATTTTGAGTGGAAGTGAACGGGACCGTATGGTGTAAAATATATCTAACCAAATCCGATGAACTGTGTGTTGTTCCCGTTCTGAAATCTGCGGCTATGATCTTAAAGAAATTTCGAAATGATGCAAAACAAAAAGGACGCGCCACTATTTTAATCAAGGTCAATAGTACCAGGATTTTTCCCTGCTGCCTTTTAAAAAGGCTTTTCACTCTTCTCATTTTCATACTGGTTATTTTATTTTAAAAAGAAGCTCCGCCCACTATATCCATACTCCTTTTAATTCCGCTTCACTTAAATGGGACGGAGCAGTTTGCTGCGTATTCCGATATGATAAAATGTTCAATGGATGTTTTATCGGAAGATACCTTGATGGTTGGATATTTGTTTAGCAATTGCTGCAAAGGTGAAATGATCTCTTTTTTTCAGGTTGGCTGGTGCCTGTCGCAGATACCAGCGCCTGTATTTCGTCCGTCAGGGCCTGAACCAGTTTTGAATTTTGATTTTCACCCTCGGGGCCTATCGAAAGTTCTGCCCTTACATCAGTAATTTTTTCGATTGAGGAGAATGGTCTTATCAAAATTTTTTGTTTTCCTTTTATCAGATGCATCAGGTCATGCCTGTAATACATCGTTGCTATAAATGCATAATATACCGTTAGTGCACATGCGATCATTTGCAGGTATTCAGCCCAGGAAATTTGACTAAGCATTTTTTCAAAATTTGTTGTTCACGATTGACATCTTCCAATTTTAGAAATTGGTGTCGTTTAATTCCTGGTGCAAATTACATTTCAGCGAAAGCCATTTGGGTGAATCAGGGTGAACTGCTGGTGAATTGCTGCTCATCAGATGGGCTCAGAATCAAGTCTTGAGGTGTGCTTAAAAACCGACTTACAAGTCGCCGGATAGCGCCTTTTCATTTTTGCCCCTAATCTGCCAGGAAGTTCGGCAGACTTGAACAAACCATAGTTTAGCTAAACGGGCGTTTTAAACCGGCTCAAAGATCGTTAAAACGGGTAAAACATAGTCCAGACACAAGTTTGACGTGGGTATTAAATTTTCCTTAAGTTTTTAATTCACTGTGCTGAAGAACCGTAAAAGAATTGGTGGGAAATACATTTTTAATGGGGAGAGTATATGAATATACCGGTGTATCGCCTGTCATCAATTGGCGCAAGTGCCGTATGTGTTACAGGAATCTATTCCATTCACCGCCCCAAAGCAATACGGCAGGAAGTCATTTGTTAATTACATCTGCCTGTTAATACAAATGCATTGTTTGGGGCATCAGGTCGGCACATTTTATCAGATAGATGAGCATGATCGTTATTTGCTTAGTCGTTGGGGACTATTTTCAGATAGCCCTCTTTGTGCGAAAGGAATGCATTGCAGTTTGTTAAATATTCTTCCATTGCATCAAGGTTTTCTTTATGAACATGGCTGCTGAATTCCCAGGCACGAAGCAACATCCGAACGTAGGCATCAGCATCTCTTTGTTTGGTCAGTTTTTTTAGCGCTCCCATATAATCCTCCCGGTAAACGGTAGGTATTATGATCTTTGATAACCCCTTTGAGCTTAATTCTGCATTCATCATGACGCGCGCGATTCTTCCGTTTCCATCCAGGAAAGGATGCACTTCACTTACCATGAACATCATGTATGCAGCCCTGGCAAAAGGATGTTGTAAGAGGCTGTACCAATCAAATCCTTTTTTCAAAGTTCCGGGTACGAGCTTCATGTCTACAAATTCGGTAGTGCCAGCCCTGTTGTTTTTATCCTTGAATTCACCAGGATTTTTTGTTTTTCTGGCACTGAGCAATATTGCATGTCTTTCTTTGAGCAGCCTCAACAGATCATCAGGTGATCCGGGCAAAACAGCCATTTCTTTCCGGTTGGAAACAATCTGGTAAGTACCCATTACATCGTGTGAATCTTCATCCCTTGCCGGTAAGGGGGTAGCAGTAGTGATGATCTGCTTAGCCTCATCCACAGTAAATTCAGTACCTTCTATGTAGTTTGAAAAATAACTTTCAAAGAAAGCAAAGTTTTGATAGGACAATATGCTCTTGTTTTGATCTTCATAGTCCGGGTAATCTGTTTTTACCAGTGATGCATATATCAGTTCAAAGAGATGAATCCGATCCGGGTCAACAGGCTCGCCTAATACCCGTGCACGCGCAATAGGGCTTACCAGGTTTTTGGACAATCCCGTGCCCAATAAATCAGTGATCAAATGCATAAGTACACTACATTCTTTTTCCAACCCGAGCATTGGCGCTATTTGCCTGGCCCGGTCCCGCACCTGGTTTAAGGCGTCTTCTCCTTTTACCCGTAGATAGGCCTCTATCTTTTCTTCCAATTGTTCCCGGCTGAGCGTTTTGGATGCTTCTCCTGATCCTTTCGTTCGCTGGAGGTTTTCCAGGTAGGCGCGCGCAAGTCCTGATGACCGCAGGTTACCGAAAAAAATGGTATCGTCTTCCAATGGTGCAGAACCTTTGGAAAAATGAAGGATGAGTCCGGGTAATTCAACCAAACGCTTATGGCTGTAAGAAATGTAAAGATGACCCTCGGGGGTAGGCATGCGTTCCAGAGCGCTCCTGTGGCTTAAAAGAGCGTCGGGAAAAAGGTCTGACACCAACCTGTACCAGTTCCGGCGCACCACTTTTTCGGGAGCCTCGTCCAGGTTCGAAGTATACACCCTTGATGCAATTTTGCGAACCAACCCCTGCTTTGCCAGCTTTCCAATTTCCCTGGATTTTTCCGCAGTTCCAATAATGATTTCCTGAAGTCTTGTCGTAGCCATATTTTCCTCCTATTTAATTGTTTTAGGCGCAAAAAGAAATATTTTCACCCATAAACGGTGTAAATGGAAATATTTTGACCCAAATATAAAAATAATAATTCAGGAAATACAAAAC
>CAMPJQ010000133.1 GCA_946886925.1 uncultured Terrimonas sp. | reverse complement strand
GGATGGCGACCTGGATATGCTGCTGCTCAACCATAATCCCAGTTCCCTGCCGGTTTTGGATGAAGCCCGCACAGCCGAAATGTTAAAGCAGCCCGACGCAGAAATAGGTATAAAATTATTCAGGAACGATAAAAATGTATTCAGGGATGTTACACCAGCGTCAAAAATAAGCAGTTCGGCCTTAACCTACGGACTGGGAGCGGCCATTGCTGATATCAACGGCGATGGATGGCAGGATATTTATATCTGCAACGACTATAGCGTACCCGATTACCTGTATATCAATAATAAGAACGGCAGTTTTACCGATATAAAGCAAACCGCACTGGGGCATACCACGCATTTTGGTATGGGCAATGATGTGAGTGATATTAATAATGATGCTTACCCTGATATTATATCATTGGATATGCTGCCTGAAGATAACCGCAGACAAAAGATACTGGTATCGCCCGATAATTACGAAAAATTCGACCTTATGCTGCGCAGTGGGTTTTATTACCAGTATATGCGCAATATGCTGCAAATAAACAACGGCAACGGCACATTCAGTGAAACAGGACAATTATCAGGTATTTCCAATTCAGACTGGAGCTGGGCGCCGCTCGTTGCCGATTTTGATAACGACGGATGGAAGGATATGTATGTAACGAATGGATATACCAGGGATTATACCGATATGGACTTTATAAAGTACATGAACGATTATGTGCAGCACAACAACGGCGATATAAAACGGCAGAACGTGCTGGACCTGGTGCAGCAAATGCCAGCTACCGACATTAATAACTACATGTTCCGCAACAACGGAGATATTACTTTCAATGATGTAAGTGACGACTGGGGCTTTGATATTCCTTCTAATAGCAACGGTGGGGTATACGCGGACTTAGATAATGACGGCGCACTGGATTTAATTATCAATAACATCAATAAGCCCGCATTTGTGTATCATAACCTGTCTGCAAAAAAGAATGCTCATCATTTTTTGCAGGTTACATTAAAGGGATCGGCTCAAAATACACAGGGAATTGGTGCAAAAGTTACAGTATACAATAAAGGCAAAATACAATATGCCGAGCAAATGCCCGCAAGGGGTTACCAGTCGTCTGTTACACCTGTACTGCATTTTGGCTTGGGGGGTGACAGCAAGATAGATTCTGTCAGGGTAGTATGGTTGAGCGGCAGGGAACAAACCGTATATGGTATAAAAGCAGATCAGCAGATCACCTTAAATGAAAAAGATGCTGCATTATCTTATCGCATTCAAATAAAAGACGATGCGTTATTTGAAGAAATTAAATCACCCCTTGCATTTGCGCATGCCCAAAGCAGCATAAACGATTTTAAGCGCCAACCCCTGATGGTAAATCCAATGTCATTTTTTGGACCCTGTTTAAATAAAGCAGATGTTAATGGTGATGGATTGGAGGATGTTTTTGCCGGAGGAACTTCGGGACAGGCTGGTGCATTATATATTCAACAAAAAGGCGGGCAATTCGCAGCGTTGCCCCAACCTGCTTTTGAAGCAGATAAAACAAGCGAGGACGCGGATGCCGCTTTTTTTGATGCCAATGGCGACGGGTTCACTGATCTGTATATTGCGAGCGGCGGATATCACAACTTTGCTCCGGATGATACGCGGCTGCAGGACAGGCTATACCTCAATGATGGGAAAGGAAATTTTAAAAAATCAGAAGGTGCTTTGCCAGCCATGCATACCAGTAAAAGTTGCGTGCGAATAAGCGATATCAATGGCGATGGTCATCCGGATGCCTTTGTGGGAAGCCGGGTCATTCCCGGCCGTTACCCGGAACCCCCACAGAGTTATATACTTATAAATGACGGCGAAGGACATTTCAGCGATCAAGCGAAAGACATAGCGCCTGCATTACAATATGCAGGTATGATAACGGATGCTGCATGGACAGATATGAATGGTGACGGTAAACAAGACCTTATTGTAACGGGAGAATGGATGCCGGTAATGATATTCGTAAATACAAATAGTAAGCTGGAAGATAAAACCAGCACATATTTTGAAAAGCCCTGCTACGGTTGGTGGAACAAGCTACTGGTGCAGGATATGAATGGCGATGGCAAACCTGATCTTATAGCAGGTAATCTTGGGTTGAATACACAGTGCAGGGTAAGTGAAAAAGAACCTGCAGAAATGTATTTTAAGGATTTTGACGATAATGGATCTGTTGATCCTATACTGTGTTTTTATATACAGAATAAAAGCTATCCTTATATTACAAGAGACGAATTGCTGGATCAGATAAGCACCATGCGAACAAGATATACCAATTATAAAGATTTCGCCGATCAAACCCTGCATGATATTTTCAGCAATACCGAACTGGAAGACGCCGGGCATTTAAAAGCGGATTGCCTGACTACAACCTATTTTGAAATGGGAAGTGACGGACAATTCCATCCACGATCACTGCCTTTACCTGCACAAGCATCACCGGTATTTACTATTAATGCCTTAGACTATGATAAGGATGGAAAGCAGGATTTGCTTTTGTGCGGTAACATTAGCCAGGCCCGTTTACGCTTTGGTAAGTACGATGCTAATTATGGCTTACTGCTGAAAGGCGATGGAAGTGGAAATTTTGAATATGTACCGCAATGGAAGTCTGGTTTTCGGTTATGGGGCGACGTGAGAAGTGTGCTGCAGATCAATGATTATTGGTTGTTTGGCGTGAACCGAAGTGAAATAAAAGCATATAAACTGGAAACTGAAAAATAGTTATGAGTCAACAGCTATGAGCTTTCGTTAACTATCTTAAATGTCATAACCCACGATGTGTCATATTTAAGCAAACGTTTGTGCACCTGTTTTAACATAATAATTTGTACTTTAGAACTTTCCTCAGTAAAACTTTTCATCAACCAATATGAAGTCAAAACAAAAAAACTCAAGGCGCTTGTTTTTAAAAAACTCAATAGGCGCCTTAGCGGCATTTACTATTGTTCCCAGGCATGTATTGGGTGGCACCGGTTACCTGGCGCCCAGCGATACACTTACAAAAGCTGTTATAGGTGTAGGAGGCATGGGCCGCGGGCATTTTGGATATGCAGGCACAAAAACAGTAGCAGTTTGCGACGTAGACACACGGCACATTCAACTGGCCTTAGACGCGCTGGGCGGTGGAAAGGGTGTAAAAACCTTCAGGGATTACCGGGAGTTGATTACACTGCCTGAAGTAGACATTGTACATATTGCTACTCCTCCTCACTGGCATGGTATTATTGCTGCCGATGCAGCACGTGCAGGTAAAGACATCTGGTGTGAAAAACCCATGACACGCACCATTGGAGAAGGCAAACGCCTGGTGGAAGCAGTGCAGCAGCATGGTCGTATATTTCGTTTGAATACCTGGTTTCGCTTTTCAGATAATTTTTATGGAATGGGTACTACTGTAAAACCTATAAAAAAATTAGTAGAAAGCGGGTTGCTGGGTTGGCCCTTAAAAGTTACCCTGAGCAGGCATACCGGCTTCGACTGGAAATTTTACTGGGTAGGTAAAACACACCTGGAAGTTGAACCCGTACCAAAAGAACTGGATTATGACAGGTGGCTGGGGCCTGCGCCATATAAACCGTATAATCCGCATCGCGTGCATACTACTTTTCGCGGTTATTGGGATTATGATGGAGGCGGACTGGGCGATATGGGGCAGCATTACATAGATCCTGTTCAGTATTTCCTGGGTAAAGACGAGACAAGCCCGGTGCTGGTAGAAGTGGATGCTCCGCAGCAGCACGATGATGCAGTGGGCACCTGGCGCAAAATTACCTATACCTATGATGACGGATGTCAGATTATCTTAGACGGAGCCGGAACAGAGGAAAATGCAGCCTATATTGAAGGTCCCAAAGGAAAGTTATACCCGGGCTTCCGCTCAGATATTCCCGACCTGGAAAGAAAACTGGCAGCATTCCCCGATCCATTGCCGCAGGTAACTGATTTTGTGGATGCCGTGAAGAATAGAAAAAAATTCGCATTGAATGAATCCAACGGCCATCGTTCGGCAACAATAGTGAATTTGGGTAAAATTGCTCTCCAGTTAAGTCGTTCGTTAAAATATGATCCGGTAAAGCAGGAGTTTATTAATGACGAAGGAGCGAACCGCCTGCTGAATCCGCCTTTGCGTGAACCCTGGTTTATGTAAAACGCGGAGGTAGAGCATAAAGTCTTACCACGTTAAAGTTGAATGTCATTTCGTGAAGTTTTCAAAATATGGTAGAATGGCATAAGCAGGGATTAAAATATTAAACAAGACAATTTTTATTTACATGCGACAAATAATAATCACATTTCTTTTTTTCTTCAGCATACTGCAGATGGCTGCTGCACAAACCGACGATAACCGTACGGTTACTACTAAAATAGCTGATCTGCTTGCAAAAACACCGGCAGAAGATTCTACGCAGTTAAATGCTAATGCCGGAGCAGTAGCAAAACTGGGAGAAGCCGGTTTAACAGAATTGGTTACCCGTTTAAATACGCAGGGCGATGATACCAAACTGCATTACGCTATTAATGGATTTTCATTTTCTGCCAGTCAGCCGGGTAAAGAAAACTGGCGCCAGATGGCAGTTAAGGCATACGGAGCGGCACTTGAAAAACTATCTGATAAGGAGGCAAAATTGTTCATCATTTCACAACTGGAACATGTGGGTAAGGATGATGCGGTGGCTTCACTGCAATCCTATTTGCAGGACGAAAGGCTTTCCGATGCGGCGTCAAGAGCTTTAGCCAGCATTAATACCGAAGCATCCAATAACGCATTATTGCAGGCATTGCCTAATGCCACAGGTAACGCCCAATTGTCGCTTGTTCAGGCGCTCGGCGATACCCGGTTCAGTGCTGCGGTACAAACGGTTTCGGCGCTGGTTAAAAGCAATGATCCTAACTTAGCCAAAGTGTCTTTATACACCCTGGCCCGCATCGGCGATCTTTCTTCATTAAAACTGCTGAATGCCGCTGCCGCTAAAAGCGGTTACAGTTACGATGTAACAGATGCCACAGCATCCTATTTATTATACCTCAATCAATTGGTGGCTAATGGACATGCCGGGGAAGCCGAAAAAGCAACAAAAAAATTACTGAAAAAGGCTTCGGGCCAGGTACATACCCGCACGGCAGCTTTAAAATTACTAACGGATATTCAGGGCGAAAACGGTGTGGAGTTGTTAACCAAAGCCATGAAAGATAAAAATGCGGAGTACCGGGCTGCTGCGTTGAAATATGCCCGTTCATATCTTAATGAAACCAATTCCGCACAATGGATAAAAACTTTTAATAAAGCTGATAATACTGTTCAGGCGGGCATACTTAAAATGTTTGGCGATAAAGCGATCTCTACAGCTTTACCGCTTGCCCTTCAATCATTGCAAAGCAGTGATGCAGACGTACGCCTGACGGCTATTACCGCTGCCGCAAAAATTGGCGGACAAGAAACTTTGCCGGCTTTGCTGAATGTATTGAAGAACGGCAATGCGGAAGAAATAGCGGCAGTACAAACAGCACTGTTATCTGTAAAGGGCGACAAACTGGTTCCGGATGTAAGTGAAGCACTGGAAACTGCGTCGCCGGCCGGTAAAGCGGCGCTAATAGAAATATTGGGAGAAAGAGGAGCCCGTGCAAGGGTAAAGACGGTAATGCCGTTCGTTAACAGCGCCGATACCATAGTGAGCAAATCGGCACGGAAGGCTTTGAAAAAGATGGTTTCGCCGGTTCAGTTTCCTCAAATATCATCTTTGCTGTTGTCTGCAAAAAGTTCCGGCGATATTGCTGATATGCAGGAGTTACTGATTTCTGCTTTAAGCAACATGAAGAATCCCGAACAGGCAAGCAGCATTGTTGTAAGCCAGGAAAAAAAGGCTCCGGCAGAAAAAAAGTCACTTTTTTATAATGTATTGGCTGGCATTGGCGGGAAAAAGGGATTGAGCACAGTACTGAACGCCTTTGCCAACGGCAATGATCAAACCAAAGCAGCCGTTATTGCTGCACTTTCCAACTGGAAAGGCGGACTGGCAACCACGGAGTTATACCAGATATTGCAACAGGAAGGTAAAGGGGCTGTTGCACCTGACGCAGTAGATGGGTTTATAAAACAAATCAGCATTTCCAAAAATACAGGAGACCAAAAGCTCATTTTGTTGCGCAATGCCATGGATTTTGCCCGCAATGTTGATCAAAAAAAGGACATTTTGAGCCAGGTTGGAAAATGCACAACATTTCCTGCATTATTGTATGCCGGGAGCTTTTTAGATGACCCTGCCCTGCAGCGGCAGGCCGGTTCGGCAGTAATGGACATTGCATTAGCAGATAAATCCATTTATGGAGATAATGTAAAGCATTTACTGCAAAAGACAATGCAGGTGCTGGGAAGCGGCAATGAAGGTCAGTATTTAAAGGAAGCCATTCAAAAGCACCTGGCGGCCATGCCACAGGGTGAAGGCTTTGTTCCAATATTTAATGGGAACGACCTTACCGGATGGAAGGGATTGGTTGCGGATCCTATTAAACGTGCGAAGATGGATGCTGCAACCTTAGAAAAAGAACAGGCAAAAGCGGATGAAATCATGCGTACAGGCTGGGTAGTAAAAGACGGTTTGCTGGTTTTTACCGGCAAAGGTGAAAACCTGTGTACGGTAAAAAAATATGGGGATTTTGAAATGTATGTAGACTGGAAGATAACCAAAGATGGTGATGCGGGCATATACCTGCGGGGAACACCGCAGGTGCAGATTTGGGATACTTCGAGGGTAGATGTGGGAGCCCAGGTAGGTTCTGGGGGATTGTACAATAACCAGAAAAATGAGAGTAAGCCATCCAGACTGGCTGATAACGCTATTGGCGACTGGAACACATTTCATATTACTATGGTGGGCGACCAGGTTACGGTTTACCTGAACGGGCAGTTGGTAGTAGACAAAGTGCCGCTCGAAAATTACTGGGATCGCAATCTTCCTATTTTTCCTGAAGAGCAGATAGAACTGCAGGCGCACGGCACTTACGTAGCCTACAGGGATATATATATCCGTGAAATCCCCCGTCCTGAGCCTTATACGCTTACGGCGGAAGAGCAAAAGGAAGGATACAAAATTTTGTTTGACGGCACCGCATTACATGAATGGGTAGGGAATAAAACCTCTTATATTATAGAAGATGGGAATATAGCCTGT
>CAMPJQ010000132.1 GCA_946886925.1 uncultured Terrimonas sp. | reverse complement strand
ACCCCCCTCCAAAGGGGGACAAAATTCTCCCCTTGAGGGGAGTTAGAGGGGTGTCTGCAAATTCTGCAAAAATTAACACCCCTGTAGTCCCCTCAAGGGGACAATAGTTCTATCAACAAACAAACTACAATAATGTTATCTGCCCTTCGGCCGGTTTTCGGTTACCAGCAGCAGGTCTATGGTTCGGTCGGCTAAGTTAGCGGCTTTTACTTCAACTACCACCTCATCGCCGAAGGAAATAATGCGTTTGTTTTGCCGGCCAATGATGCGGTAGTTCTGGGCATCGAGCTCGTAATAGTCATCTTCCAGGTCAGAGAGGCGTACCATACCTTCGCATTTGTTCTCTTCGATCTCCACATAAATCCCCCATTCCGAAACGCCCGACACAATGCCTTTAAACTGCTGGCCGATGGTATTTTGCATAAACTCAACCTGTTTGTATTTGTTAGCAGCTCTCTCCGCTTCCATGGCCGCTCTTTCCCGTGCGCTGCTGTGCAGGCATTTTTCTCCCATTTTTTTATCCACTTTCGGATGCCCGTCGAGCACTTCCTGTAATATGCGGTGTACCATTATATCAGGATACCGGCGAATGGGTGAAGTAAAATGACAGTAGTTTTCAAAGCCTAATCCATAATGTCCTATATTTTCGGGGGTGTATGCCGCTTTGGCCATTGTACGTATGCCCAACTGTTCCAGTACGTGCTGCTCGGGCTTCCCCTGTACTTCCGCGAGCATTCTGTTAAATGAAGCAGCTATACCGGCAGGCGATTTGGTATCGAAGCGGTGACCGAATTTTTTAGCGAATTCCACAAAGGGTAAAAGCTTTTCCTCATCCGGCGTATCGTGTACCCGGTATGGAAATGGCAGCGGTTGTTTATTGATCTTTATTTTTCCAACCTGCTCCGCTACGGTTCTGTTGGCCAGCAGCATAAACTCTTCAATTAACTGATGTGCCTCTTTGCTTTCTTTAATCACTATGCCTACAGGCTTTCCGTTTTCATCCAATGTAAACCGCACTTCCTGGGAGGAAAAATTAATGGCGCCATTTTTAAACCTTTGTTTACGGAATTTTTGAGCCAGTTCATTCAGCCATATTATTTCATCTTTGTATATGCCTTCTTTGGTTTCAATGATCTGCTGCGCTTCTTCGTAGGTATAGCGATGATTAGAATGAATAACCGTTCTGCCCAACCAGAAATCTTTGATCTCTCCTTTGGCAGTAATTTCAAAAATAGCGGAGAACGTTAATTTGTCTTCATTTGGCCGAAGGCTGCACAATACATTGGAGATATGCTCCGGCAACATCGGCAATACCCTGTCGGGCAAATACACCGAAGTAGCCCTGTTGTATGCATTTTCATTGAGAACAGTACCGGGTTCAACATAATGACTTACATCGGCAATATGAACGCCAACTTCATATAACCCGCTTTTTAATTTCCTGAAGCTGATGGCGTCGTCAAAATCTTTAGCGTCGGCAGGGTCAATCGTAAAGGTGAGTGTATCGCGTACATCTTTGCGTTTTTTAATTTCCGCAGCGCCAATAGTATCCGGCATCCTTGCAGCCTCTTCCATTGCGTCATCATCAAATTCAAGTGTAAAACCAGCATCAACCAGTATCTGCTTCATCGCCATATCATTCTCATCTGCAGCGTTTAAAACACTTATTACTTCACCATTGGGGCTTTTGGCTTTCCTTTCCCACTCCGTTATGCGCACTACTACTCTATCGCCGTCTTTGGCGCCGTTAAATTTGCCGGCCGGTATATACATATCAGGCGTTCCCTTTGCCTTATCCGGAATAAAAAAAGCAAAGTCGGTATTCATTTCCAAACGACCGATAAATTCAGATTGTTTTCGTTCAACCACGTCCGTTACTTCACCTTCCATTTTCCCGGTTCGCGGATTATGCCTCGTAACATTCACCCTAACCTTATCGCCATGCAGGGCGCGGTTAAAGTCCTGCGGGCGAACAAAAATATCTTTCTCCTGGTTTTCTACTATCACATATCCAATACCCGAACGGGTAACATCAAGCGTTCCTTCATAGGTATGCGTTTGAGGTTTAGCTTTTGTTTTTCTGTTGTTCTTGTGTTTCATACGTGCAATTAAGATTTTATTTTTAAATCCTGTATAAATTTTTCGATTAAAAAATTGAATCGTTGCGATTCGTTAAATAAAAAATACGTTTCAATAGGAAGTACATACACCGGCAGATCTTTCAACTGCGTGGCAAATTTTACCAATCGCACTGCGTCCTTTTCGGTTACAAGTATCATTTTATCCGCCGCTTTTATTTTTTCAAATCTCTGCCGGATATCTTTGAGATCATCAATAGTAAAAATATAATGATCCCGGTAATATATAGCATCATAAGCCGCACTCTCTTCCTGTATATATTGTTTTAATGAACCGGGGTTAGCGATGCCACAGGCCAGCAATACTTCCGTTTCTTTAGACATGCGTTTGATAGCCCTTGAAATAATATGATAGGGTGCGCCATACCTGATGCCTGTAAAAAACAGATGTTGCCGTGCTAAGGGCTGTATTTCCGATATGATCTTTTCCTTTTCTGCGCTCCCAAAATTATCGTTGCATTTGGTAACAATTATAATGCTGGCTCTTTTATAGCTGCTCCTGCTATCGCGCAAATCGCCGGCAGGCAAAAACATATCCCTTGTAAAAAGGTTATTGTAATCGGTAAGCAAAATATTAAGTCCGGCTTTTACCGTCCTGTGCTGCAAAGCATCATCGAGTATAATAACATCTGTTTCGGGCCGGTCGAACAACAATTGTGGAATAGCGATAGCCCGTTCTTCACCTACTGCCACTGTAACCTCGGGAAACTTAATATGAAACTGCATAGGCTCATCACCAATATCAAGCGCCGTGGTTTTATCATCGGCCAGCACATAACCCCTCGTTTTGCGTTTATACCCCCGGCTGAGGGTTGCCGTTTTATAGCGGTGAACCAGCAGCCTTAACAGATATTCCACCATAGGCGACTTACCCGTGCCACCCACTGAAATGTTACCAACGCAGATTACAGGGAAACTAAATTCTATAGATTGAATGATCTCATTGTCATATAAATAATTCCTCACCTTAACGGCCGTTCCATATAAAAAGGAAAATGGGAACAACAACACTCTGAACGATCTGAGCCAGAAGGAACTAAAATTCATATACCTTTTGTGGTGTTACACAATAAGTTAAAGGTATATCAAATTCGTCAGTATCTTCTATAAGCGATTCCGCTTCAAAAAAAGACAATCCCACTTTAATTACGTCTTTACGGCATTGTGCGAGGAACCTGTCGTAAAATCCTTTTCCATAGCCCACCCTGTTGCCCCGTTCATCAAAGGCAAGCAGTGGAACCAACACCATGTCAATATCACTGCCGTCAACCGGTTGCCCCCCTGCAGGCTCCATAATATGATGTTCATTTTCCACCAAAACAGTATGTTCATCATACAGGTAATGGGTCATGCTGTTGCCTTCAGGATCGGTTTTAGGAACTACAATATTGAGCTCCGGATTGGAAAATTTCAAAAATTCCATCACAGGATAAGTATCTACTTCCTTTTGTATATCCATAGGCAGGTAGGTATGCAGGTATTGCAGGAAGGGCAACGGCAATTGCTGAAACTGAATCATTATAAGATCCTGCATCTTTTCAGTTTCCGCTTCCCCGAGCTTTACTCTTTTCTGTTTGTATATATTCCGCAGTTCTTTTTTGGTCATGCTGATTCTATGGGTGGTTGGTGCAAGTTGCAAGATTCAAGTTACAGAAAAATGCTCCTGAAACCTGTAACCTGAAACATCATACATTGTTTATAAATATCGAAAACACCGTTGTGCCATAATTCCTTGCGGTTTTGAAATAAGGAGATTTTTCATAATTGTTCCTGGGCGTATGTTCCAGCACAAACCAACCATTCGGGAACAACAGATTATTTTCGAACACTTCAACCGGCAGATCATCGATATTACCTAAAGCGTAGGGCGGTCCCGCAAAAATAAAATCAAATTGCTCTTGGCATTGCCGCATGAATGCAAAAACGTCCATCTTTATCACCTGTATATTCTCAAACCTGAATGATTCAATATTTTTGGCAATAAATGCATGCATTTTGGGATCTTTCTCCACTACCACAAGTGATTTTGCACCTCTTGAAGCCAGTTCATAACTGATGTTGCCGGTGCCTCCAAAAAGGTCAAGCGTTTTTAAAATGGTGATATCGAGATTATTTTCAATTATATTGAACAGACCTTCTTTTGCAATATCGGTAGTGGGACGCGTATGGGGCATTTTGGCCGGCGGGTTAAATCTTCTTCCCCCCGCTGTTCCACTAATTATTCGCATAAAGCGGTATTGAATAAGGAAGTAAAAAAATGAAGGGGATATTCATTAAACGCTTCATTGTACTTAAAATCCGCAGGATGTTCGTCTAATTCAATGTTCAGAAAATATTTTTGTAACTCTGAATATACAGATGAATGGTCATCCAAAAGTCCGGATACCCTAAGTATGATCTGCTCACAATCTGCATTAAATTGACGGCAGGCATTCAGCAAATGCCAGGTTACGTCTTCGGCCGTTTCATATTGGAAAGTTTGCATTATTTGCAGTTCCCCATTCCGGAACAATGCAAAAAGAAGCTTATTCGGGTAAAAGATCAGGATGGCTTCATCACCCTCCGTCTTTTTGCTGACCTGCTCTTTTCTTCTTAATACTACAGTATAAGCGTGGTAAAAATGTCCTTTTGGGAAATGTGCACCCAGAAGTTGATGCAACGCCACGGGTACGCGGTATACATTGTATAAGTTCCAGCCTGCCAGTTTATCAGTGAGTATTTCGCCCTTATTCAGGTCGCCATAAATAAGATCAACAGAGGTTTTATTCAAATTATCATCATAAACCTGTTCAGGAACCAATATGCTTTCGGGAAAATAATATACTACCGTTACTCTGTTGTACGACCGTGCAAGCCATTCATTGTGATAGATGAGCTCTTTACAATGGTTGAAAGCATTGTATTTGTCAAGATTAACATATTGTAACGCAATAAATTCACGCTTATTATTATCCAAAATGCCAAAAAGGAGGTGATCCGCCGCTACCTCAACGTATAAATTACATTGAGCGGCATCCTCTAGTTCCGTAATGGGCACCTGTATTTGGTATGCAACATTCACGCTTATGATTTATTGCCGCAATAATAACACATTTTACAGTATATTTCCTTGTTTTCCGCTTTGCGACAATATTCTTATCGGCAAAAATCGTAACTTTGCAAATAGTATAAAACATTTATTATGATCACTGTTTCGGCTTCTGCAAAAGACTATCTGGACCGGTTGATGGCAGAAGAAAAAAGAGAAGAAGAAACCTTTGTGAGGGTAGGCGTAAAAGGAGGAGGATGCTCCGGACTTGAGTATAACCTGCATTTCGACAATCAAAGGAAAGCCGGGGATGAATTATATGAAGATAAAGGCATTAAGATAGTTGTTGATATGAAAAGTCTTTTATATCTCTATGGCACCGAGTTGGATTATTCAGGCGGCCTAAATGGAAAAGGTTTGGTGTTTAAAAATCCGAATGCCAGCAGAACCTGTAGCTGTGGAGAAAGCTTTTCAGTATAGTTTTTTGGTAGTCTGGGATAATACATTATAATTATGGCTAATAACAGTGCTGACATATTAGAGGAATACAGTGACAAAGAGTATGAATTTGGCTTTGTAACGGATATTGAGATGGATATAGCCCCGAGGGGATTAAATGAAGACACCATACATTTTATATCTGCTAAAAAGAAGGAACCCCAATGGCTGCTCGACTGGCGTTTAAAAGCCTATCAATCATTTTTAAAACAGCCTGAACCGCACTGGCAGAATTTTGAGCTCCCAAAAATTGATTTCCAGGATATTTCCTATTATGCCGCTCCCAAATCCAAGGCAAAATATAAAGATATGAATGAAGTTGATCCTGAACTGATCGCTACATTCGAAAAACTGGGCATCCCTCTTTCGGAACAAAAAATATTAGCCGGTGTGGCTGTTGATGCCGTTTTTGACAGTGTTTCCGTAGCTACCACTTTTAAAGAAACTTTAAAAGAGCAGGGCATCATTTTTTCATCCATAAGCGAGGCGGTTAAGGAACATCCCGAATTGATACAAAAATACCTGGGTTCGGTTGTACCTCATTCCGATAATATATATGCAGCTTTGAATGCGGCCGTTTTTTCGGACGGATCGTTTGTATATATTCCCAAAGGCGTTCGCTGTCCTATGGAACTGTCTACTTATTTCAGGATCAACTCCGAAAATACCGGGCAGTTTGAACGTACCCTCATCATTGCTGATGAAGGCAGCTATGTAAGTTATTTAGAAGGCTGCACGGCGCCGAAACGCGATGAAAACCAGATGCATGCGGCCGTTGTTGAGCTCGTAGCGCTTGAAAACGCCGAAATCAAATACAGTACCGTTCAGAACTGGTATCCCGGCGATAAGGAAGGCAAAGGCGGCATCTACAATTTTGTAACCAAACGCGGAGTTTGCAGGGGTGCTCATGCCAAGATATCATGGACGCAGGTAGAAACCGGGTCGGCCATTACATGGAAATATCCCAGTGTAATTTTGCAGGGTGATTATTCAAGCGGCGAATTTTATTCGGTTGCCGTTACTAAAAATAAACAGATTGCCGACACAGGCACTAAGATGTATCATATTGGTAAGGGCACCAAAAGCCGGATCATTTCAAAAGGCATTTCAGCAGGCCAGGGACAGAACAGCTACCGTGGGCTGGTGCAGGTGGGCAGTAAGGCAGAAAATGCAAGGAACTTTACCCAATGCGATTCTTTACTGATCGGAGACCGTTGCGGCGCTCATACTTTCCCCTATATCGAATCCAAAAACAAATCTGCTACTATCGAGCATGAAGCCACCACTTCAAAAATTGGTGAAGACCAGATATTTTACCTGAATCAGCGGGGAATAGATACTGAAAAAGCAGTAGCACTTATTGTGAATGGATATGCCAAGGAAGTGCTGAACCAGTTACCCATGGAATTTGCTGTGGAGGCACAGAAATTGTTATCCATTACGCTGGAAGGAAGTGTGGGATAGGGAGTGGCAGTAGTAAGTAGTAAGTGGTAAGACATAAAAGATATTCAATGTGCGATTCATTATAAATTAATTAAAGAATTCAGTTCCGAAAGGAGTATTAAACAAAATAAGAAATACAGCAATATAT
>CAMPJQ010000131.1 GCA_946886925.1 uncultured Terrimonas sp. | reverse complement strand
ACACACAATAATGCTTATTATTCTATATTTACAATGCCTGCAGCCGGTGAGGCGGGTGGTTATCCTTCGGGCAGCGAATCTTATTATTCATTTGATATAGGTAATATTCATTTTATTTCCCTGAGTTCTGATGGATTATTTGGACCCATTGGAAACCAGAAGAAAATGTACGAGCTCCCCAATGAACAGGCTTCCTGGCTGGTACAGGACCTGGAGGCGAATACCAATAAAGAATGGGTAATTGCTTACTGGCATCATCCGCCTTTTACAAAAGGCTCGCACGATTCGGATGATCCCGTTAAGGACAATGATCTCATACAGATCAGGACGAATTTTATAAAGATACTCGAAGATCATGGGGTAGATCTTATCTTATGCGGTCACAGTCATGTCTACGAGCGCACCAAATTATTGAATGGATATTATGGCACATCATCCGATTTTGATGAATCGCTGCATGCAGTAAGTACTTCAAGTGGAAAGTACGATGCCACAACAAATTCCTGTCCCTATTATAAAAAAGAAGCAACAGGCGATACCGGCACATTGTATGTTGTAACAGGTTCCGCCGGCCAAAGGGCTAATGCAGGTACAATAGCCGGGTACCCGCATCGCGCCATGTACTATTCAAACAAAGATGAAGCCGGAGCTATGATGCTGGAAGTGGAGGGGAACAGACTTGATGCCAAATGGATAACCGGAGGCGGATTAATAAAGGACAAGTTTACTATGATGAAAAATGTAAACCGGAATACCACTTATAATACTGAGGTGGGAACGCCTGTTACTTTACAGGCCTCATATATTGGTTCTTATTTGTGGCCGGATGATCAAACTACAGCTTCTATAACAGTTACACCCGTAGTTGAAGGGACGGAAACGTATATTGTTAAAGATGGAAATGATTGTATTGCGGATACATTCACTGTCATCGCTTCAAGAGTTTTACCTTTAATATGGAAGAGCGTAAAGGCATGGTATGATAAAGCAGAAGGATGGAACAAATTACAATGGGAAACAATGTATGAAGTAAATGTAGAGGCATTTAATATTGAACGGTCCGAAAATGGAAGAGATTTTGTATTTATCGCCACAGTAAAAGCATCTGGAAATAGTGATACGCATTTGTATGATTATACGGATAAACAAATATCGGCCAACATTAAAAAATATTATTACCGGATAAAACAGGTAGACACAGGCGGAAAGTATACATATTCACCCGTTGTATTTGCAGACAGGGCGGAAGATATTAATTTTGATATACAGGTTATACCTAACCCTGGTAAGCCTGGTCAAATACAAATAAAAGCTTCTGCTGACAGGCCGGTAAGAGCTGAACTTACTATAGTAAATGCAGCAGGCAAAATGGTGATGAATAAAAAAATATCGCTTACTGAAACAGCACAATCCTTTTTACCGGGTGTGCAAAGCGGTGTATATTTTATTCGCCTTCAAAATGAAAAGCAGATCATTACAAAGAAATTTATCGTTGAGTAAGGAAAATGCACGCTTCATAAATCGCTGGTATACTTCACCACATACAGGGCCTTCATCTCTTTTATATTTGTTTAATTATTCAGCATTCCGAATAATCAGGAGCAAAAATTCCATTTACCGCAATTACAGATGAGATAGTAATTTCCGATCCGTCCTGCATCAGCAAAGAGGGCTGCAATGAGCCGGTTAGAATGGAACCAATCATGCCTTCGTAACGGGTTAATCCATTATTGTCGTACAACAATGATACTTTGGCCTGATCCGCATGCAATTGCTTTAGCAGCTGAAAAAAGGATTGTTTGTCATTAAGTGTTATTCGTGTATCCATGATTGTTACATTTTAAGCGCAACAATTAATTGTGTTATTGCCTCATTCATGCAGTAACTTAATCAAAGCAGATCATCCGGGATGTTGATGACTGCTCCGTTTAAGGCATCGTTGATAAAGATTTGACAGGATAGCCTGGCGTTTTGCCCTACTTCGCCCTTCTTTGCTATTGTTGACTGTTCGTTCCGCTCCAGGGTTAACAGTCCCCCATTGGGCGCCGTTACTTCCACCAGGCAGGTGGCGCATCTACCCTGCCCACCGCATTGTCCAAAATCCTCCATATATATTTTATCATTCAACAGCACCATCAGGTTCCGGTATTCATTTTCGTAGGTTTGCACTTCATACTCCTCTCCAAAGCTGGTCACAGTAAACGAAATAGTCTTTCTTTCTCCATTCATTACAATATCCTATTTACAGCAGGCTCATATTCCCCGTTTCAGAGAAATATCATCTTTTCCGAATTTTTATCCTTTCTCACTTCACGCGACTGAAGTGTCTCAACATGCGAAGTTAATAAAAGCATCGCTCTTCACGAGGGACTGTGTACACAGCAAACTGTAATCCAGGTAGTATCATTTTCCGATACAAAACTTCCCGAATATTGTTCCCAGTATATCACGGTCTGTTTCGACCTGCCCGGTTATTTCACCCAGGTAATGCAGGCAGCGACGGATATCAGGTGCAAGCAGGTCGCCAGTGAGGTTATTGTCCATCCCGGTTTTGATATCGTTAAGGCATTCCAGTACTTTTTGCAGAGCGGCATAATGCCGGGCATTGGTAACGATTGTGTTTTCGGTTTGAATGGTTTCACCTATTGCCCTTTCATACATCACTGATTTCAGCGTTTCAATACCTTCTTTATTTTTAGCAGAAATATATATTCCCAGCGTCGGATTTGCTGCGGAAGCATTTGCATGAAGATTTGCCGTGGAAATCTGGTCGTACTTATTGTATACTTCAATAACCTTATCACCATATTGCCTGAGCCAGGTAATGCCCAACTGGTCGTTGTCGGTAAGGTCTGTAAGGTGAATAATAATATCGGCTTTTGCGGCATTTTGTTTGCTCCTTTCTATTCCAAGATTTTCAATACGGTCGGCAGAATGTTCCCTTATACCTGCTGTATCTATCAGGCGAAACAATACGCCATTAATGTTCAATACTTCTTCAATGGTATCGCGTGTGGTTCCTGCAATTTCGCTTACGATAGCTCTTTCTTCATTTAACAATGCATTCAGCAGGGTTGATTTGCCTGCATTGGGTTTACCTATGATGGCTACATTAACCCCATTTTTTATGACGTTGCCTAAGTTAAATGAATGCATCAGTTGCGTAGCTGATTCTGTTAGCACTGTAATAAGTTGTTCCAGTTGCAGCCGGTCGGCAAATTCCACATCTTCCTGCGAAAAGTCGAGCTCCAGCTCAATAAGCGCCGCAAAGCCGATCAACTGGTCGCGCAACTCCTTTAAATCGAATGAAAAGCCACCCCGCAATTGTTTGAGTGCTGTCTGTTTGGCAGCCAGGGAATGCGCTGCAATAACATCCGCAACGGCTTCCGCCTGGATAAGATCCATCTTGCCATTTAAAAACGCTCTTTGAGTAAACTCGCCCGGCTTAGCCAGCCGGGCGCCTTTTTGTATACAGGCCGCTATGATTTGTTGCTGAATAAAGGGCGAGCCATGACAACTGATCTCCACAATATTTTCGCCTGTATAAGATCTGGGCGCTTTATACAATGATACCACCACTTCATCCAGTTCTTCATTATCATTTCTTAAGATCCCCACATGGAGGGTATGAGAAGCCTGGCGCAACAGATCCTTACCATTAAATAATGCATCCACAATAATGATACTGTTTTCACCACTCAATCGTATAACGCCTATGGCTCCAATACCCGGGGGTGTTGCCAGGGCCACAATCGTATCATCCCATGCTGAAAATGTGTGCGACATAACGCAAAAATACAACTCTGTTAATGTGGGTACGAGAGTAATTTCCGATCTGCTTCATCCATACCAGCTATGGCATATTTTTTTATCCCACTAATGGTCATTTCATCTAACGCGGCTACTAATTGCCGGTAATTGCTTTGCAAACCCGGTTTAATAATTACCATCAGTGAAGTATCTTCACCCAACGTCTGGTCAATAGCATGCTGCTGGCTTATGATGATGCTACGCAAAGCCTGCGGGTCCGAAAACAGGTTCACCATATGCATGCCGGATGGTTCCTGTGCAAAACCACCATAGCAAACCGTACGGCCATTGTTTCCTAATAATACAGTAAGCGTTCTGGTTGCTGCAAAAGGCGTTGCCGGTCCATCAGCCGGCAGTAAGAGTTGCATAGCCGACGGTTTGCTTACCACCGAATTAAAAATAAAAAACGTAATGAGCAAAAATCCCAGGTCAACCATGGGTGTCATGTCTATGCGTGATACCCTGGCCACAGAAGCGCCATGTTTCGATTTGCCCAGGGCAGGAAGATTAAGATTATCCATATAATATGTTTACCAATAAGACTGAACTGGTATGGATTTTCCATAACCCATTTCATGTTTCTTTAAAACATTTCATATGAAAAAATCCCCGTTGCTTTGCAACAACGGGGACAGTATAAACATGATTATTAAAAAAAACAACTATTATTCATCAGGAAGTTGGAAGGTAACCGGTTGTTTGCGGTATGCTTTTACTTTGCGTCCGTTCTGCTCCGCAGGCGTCCATTTGGGACCTCTTTTAATAGCATTTACACAGATTTCGGCCAACTTGGTTCCCTTCATGGTCAGTGCTTCTACTTCGCTTATGTTTCCTTCCCTGTCCACGATAAACTGAACCACGCAGGTACCTGCTTTACCGGCATCCTGCAACTCATCAATATAGCGATATATTTCCCGTTGAATGTACCTTGCCCATCCTTTATCGCCACCTGGAAACTTGGCTTCAATTTCCACCTTCTGGAACACTTTATCTTCATCGTCAACAACCGGAGCTGCTACAACACCGCCCTTGTCTTCCACAGGGGGAGCAACTATTCCAAGGTCCTTAATCCCTTCCTGGTTAATGGTACTGATAGTAGCTTCCTTGAGTTCTTCAATTTCTTTCATTTCCTCTTCCGGCTGCACCTCTTCATCTTTTACCACTTTTGGAGGGGTAAATTTGGCCATTTCAATTTTTGGGGGATCCGGTGGCTTTGGAGGTGGCGGAGGTGGCGGTTCAATCGGCTTTTCCTCCTGCACATTCGTCAATTCCACGTCTTTGGCATCTATTACTACTGCTTTTTTTGGACCTTCCAGTTTGGCGCCCAAAATGGAAATCAGCATAATAAGTACAGCAAGTGAAGCGGTAATGATCAATGCAGTGGTAAGCCTCTTGTTATATTTTGTACGCAGCTCATAAGCGCCATAGCTCTTATTTCTTCCTTCAAAAATAATATCAAGAAGGCTGGCACTTGGTATTTTGCTTACATCCATGATGATCTTTTTTATTTAAATATAAGATGCGGGGATTTGTATAAATCCACAAACTTTTATTGAATATTATTGGCCTTTTCAGTAGCCACCAATAATTCATTTTCAACAGGTGAAATGGATACCAATGCATATTTTTTCACTTCATTGATAGACATTTCATCCAATATAGCTACTACATTCTTGTAACTGGCTTCGTCATTGGGTTTAATAACCACTACAAAATCATCGGGTTTGGTTGATTTCTTTTTATTGATAATCACTTCCCTTACTTTTTTATAGTCGGTAGCCTCAATTTTGGTAGGATCCTCTCCTTCATAATAATACAACCCGTCTGATTTGCCCAGCATGATCGTTAAGGCTCCGGAAGCTTTCACTTTGGTTTGTTCTTCCAGATTGTCGGTATCCTTAGGCATAATCAATTGCATAGCCGTAGGCTGCGCCATGGTAGTAGAAAATATAAAGAAAGTGATCAGCAGAAATCCGAGGTCCACCATGGGTGTCATATCCACCCTGGTAGAAAGTTTCTTGGCTTTTTTGACCCCTGGTCCTTTTTTACCATGACCACCACTATCTGATACATCTAAATCTGCCATAAAACTGATTTTAAATGATTACTAAATAGGTACAATTTTATTAACTGCCGCCCGCTTTTTTAATAATATCCTGCTTTGTATTCCAAAGCGGTGTGCCAACGGGAGCATCCTGGAACTTGGTTACCAACTGAAATTTATTGATGTCATTCCGCTTAAACGCTTCCAGCACATTTTTAACCACAGGAAATTTTGTTTCATTATCCGCTTTTATCAGCCAGGTAATTTTTTTTCCGGCATAGGTAGATTTCGCATCCCTCACCCAATAATATAATTCTCCGCCTGTAGAATCAGGAACGGGAATACCCGGTTGCCTTACCTCCTTAGCCTTTTCAGGATCCATGGAAAGCAGCTCTTTCATGCCTCCAAACGGAACCCCAAGGCTGGGAGAATTGGTAAAAGCTTTAATATTAGCCGGGCTAAGCCCCAGTTGCCTGGTTTCATTCAGGTTATTAGCTATGGATTCACGGGCATTGGGATCGTCCATTTGAACAAATACCCTTCCGTCCTTATCTATTGTTACCAGAAAAGCGTCCATTTCAGGCACTTTATCAGCCGAAACGGAACTGGGGAATTTTACTTCCACAGGCTCTTCGGGCTTAAACTTGGTAGCAAGAATGAAAAAGGTAAGGATCAGGAACGACACATCCACAAAGGCGGTCATATCTACCCATGTACTTTTCCTTACAATTTTAGCTTTAGGCATTTCGAAAAAATTTTAATTGACTTATAAGATGCAATACCGCTCACTTTCCATACATATTTCCCAATTTATTTATACTGGGAAGCAAAACTCTGTGTAAGGGTAAATCCAGATTCGTCAATACCATATGTAATTCCGTCAATCTTAGTTGTAAACACATTATACATAATAAGGGCAAAAGCTGAAGTAGCAATACCTAATGCAGTGTTGTACAATGCTTCGGCAATACCAACTGCCAGTTCTGCAGCAGCGCCGGCACCACCTTCTTCACCCAATGCTCCGAACGACTTGATCATACCCATTACTGTACCCAGCAGGGCCACCAATGTACCTACAGAAGTAAGTGTTGATAAGAAAACAAGATTTTTTTGCAGCATGGGCAATTCCAGGGCAGTAGCTTCTTCTACTTCTTTTTGAATAGCCATTACTTTCTGATCGGTAGTGAGTTCAGAATCAGAAATCAGCTCTTTATAACGGCGAAGACCTGCTTTCATTACATTTCCTACAGAACCCTGCTGCCTGTCGCATTCTGCAAGGGCCGCATCTACATTTTTGTTAGCCAGGTGGTATTGCACTTTCCTAACAAACTCAGAAATAGATCCTTTACCTGTTGATTTATTGATGGTAAGGAAACGCTCAATGGAAAATACAATAACCATCAAAAACATTCCGATAAGTATCGGTACAATAATTCCACCTTCATACATAC
>CAMPJQ010000130.1 GCA_946886925.1 uncultured Terrimonas sp. | reverse complement strand
GAATTATTTACACAACACAGGGCAAAGCATTTAACGCACCTGATACTGTCGCATTTGTCCAAAAACAACAATAGCCCGGAATTGGTGGAACAGCTTTTCAATAAAGAAGCCCATGGCGCCACCATTGTTGTTGCTTCGCGCTATCACGAAACACCGGTTTATTGTATTGCAGAAGAACCTGATCGTATACCGGGGCCGGTATCGGCCAGGCATATCCAGCTTTCACTATTTTAATCAATACTGTCCTTTTTTTCTCTAACCACTCACTATCCTGCGCTAACCAGTGAAATTTTTCATTATCTTATCTCAATTTGAAACCGGCTTTAGAATAAAAACCATGCACTTCAATTATAAAGTCGTTTATGTTTCTCAATACAGGTTACGTATTTTTCCCCATATTCAATGAGAATTCATGCATAAATACGATCGTTGATATTTGGATCAACGTTGTATTATACAGCGTTATACATTGCAAAACACACACAGCGTAAGCTGCTACGGGTATATGCTTAACGAACTACTATCGTAATTTTCCCGCCCTGTAGTGTAACAATGACTAAACAATCATAGGTTGACCTATTTTCCAGGTTGGCTTTACGCCGTTTCTTTGTGTAACAAATCCAATAGATCCTTAACCAATCCAATTCCTAACCCAATATCCAGTATCCCGAAAACCACCAATCCGATACCATGTAAAAACCAAAGCTACCAGACGAACACCGATCCAATACCCGAATGAAAACCGCAGTAGATTTTAACCGTCCGTTTAAATCATTGCAACCTTAACAGCAACAGGAAATGGGATAACCTTATCAGACTGATCCCCTTCATAACCTGAAAAAAATTCTCCGTTTTCTGTTGCTTTTTTTCGCTCTTCTCCAATACAAAACAATCTTCGAAATATTATTTTCATCGCCTCACTTAGCTTTACGAAGAGCACCGGACCTTACTGTCAGTTATCCCAATTTTTATATTCCCTCTTTCTGCGTTATTTTCGCTGAAATTTTTACACATGAACTTGCACGAATACCAGGCTAAAGAGCTGCTGAAAAAATTTAATGTTCCCGTTCAGGATGGCATACCCGTTGATACCGCCGAAAAAGCGGAAGAAGCATACAAACAACTGAAAGTGCATTATGGAAACAATTTTGCCGTAGTTAAAGCACAGATCCATGCCGGTGGCCGCGGAAAAGGCAAGATACAGGGTTCAGAACAACGCGGCGTAGCCGTTGGTAAAAGTGCAGAAGAGATTAAAACCATTGCCGGAAATATTATAGGACGCACCCTGGTAACCATACAAACAGGACCCGCAGGTAAACTGGTAAGCAAAGTATTGATAGCGCAGGATGTATACTATCCCGGCCCCAACCCTGTAAAGGAATTTTATCTTTCTATACTGCTTGACCGCAGCCGGGGCGAAAATGTAATTATGTACAGCACGGAAGGTGGAATGGATATTGAACAGGTAGCACACGATACACCCGACAAGATATTTAAGGAATGGGTTCATCCTTCAGGTGGTTTACTCCCTTTTCAGGCCCGTAAAATTGCTTTCAATTTAGGATTGAGCGGCGGAGCTTTTAAAAATTGCGTGAAGTTCGTTACCAACTTATATAAAGCATATGTGGAACTTGATTGCGGTATGCTTGAAATAAATCCATTGTTTAAAACGAGCGATGAAAAAATTATCGCGGTAGACTGTAAAATGAACCTCGACGACAATGCTTTAATGCGTCATACCGACCTTGAGGCCTTACGTGATATCAGCGAAGAAGACCCTACAGAAGTAGAAGCCCATAAATACAATCTTAACTTTATAAAATTGGATGGCAATGTAGGCTGTATGGTAAATGGCGCCGGATTGGCCATGGCTACCATGGATATGATCAAGCTGAGTGGTGGCGAGCCTGCCAATTTTCTTGATGTAGGCGGCACAGCCAACGCACAAACGGTGGAAGCCGGGTTCCGCATCATTTTAAAAGATCCTAAAGTAAAAGCGATCCTCATTAATATTTTTGGCGGTATTGTACGTTGCGACCGTGTTGCGCAGGGTGTTATAGACGCCTATAATTCAATAGGAGATATAAGAGTTCCTATTATTGTACGTTTGCAGGGCACCAATGCAGAAGAGGCAAAAAAATTAATTGAAGAAAGTGGACTGAAAGTGCAATCCGCTATACTGTTGAGTGAAGCCGCTGCACTGGTGAATAAGGCCGTGAGCGCTTAATGATCGTTACACTATTGTATGAAAAGGTGAAGGATTAAATTGCTTTCACCTTTTTATATGCCCGGGCTCAACTCTTTAAACAAATAAAAATGAATCTCCGTTTATTGCATTATGTATACGGCGCATCGATGCTGGCGTTTATGCTTTGCTGCCTCACAGCCTGTAAAAAGGGAGTAAAGCAACAGGAAGACGAATTGTATTCCCGGCATCTGCAACGCAAGGTAACGCTAACGGTAATCAGCACGCCTATGCCCGATAACAATGAAGATATTAACCTGCTGGTTTGTAATGATGGACAGTTGTTTGATGAGTTGAACATACAAGCCATTACAGACAGTCTTTACAGGAAGAACCTTCTTTTGCCCCTGGTTATCGTAGGTGTTCATGCGGGTAACCGCCTGGAAGAATATGGTATTGCAGAAAAATCGGGTAAAGCTGTGGCAGGCGGAAAAGCCGATCATTACAACAGTTTCTTTAATAATGAATTGTATCCTTTTGCAAAGAAAAATGCAGGGGTAAGAAAGTTTAAATCTGTGGCCATAGCCGGTTTTGGCGCCGGAGGATTATCGGCACTGGATATAGCGTGGAGCCACCCCGATAAAATTGGCAGTGTGGCTGTATTTTCCGGGGCTTTTTCAAGAAAAGAAAAAGATAGCCCGGCATTAGACTCTCTCGCCCAGGGAATGATGTACGAAAAATTAAAACAATCAAGAAAACGACCCCGCCTCCAATATTGGTTTTATGCAGGTTCCGGTGGCGTTACCAATATTGCAAAAGATGATGCAGAAAATATTGCCGCTGCTACATCTTCTCTTATACAACTTTTGGAAGACAAGAACTTTATCACTGAAGGCGATATTGTTTATAGCAAAGGAACGACCAATGACAACAAGGCCTGGCAGCAGGTCTTTCCCGACTTTTTAGTTTGGGCTTTTGGAAAATAAGCAGACAAATCGAATTACGATTTTTAAATCCAGGCTACAGAATTTCAAAGATAGTGGCTGCGGTTTTGCGAACGCGATAAGGGGGAAATATTACAACCCTTCAGGTTTACACTTACTATCCTGTACATCCTATTTTTTCATCGGGATAATTGTTTTATTGACTAAGATTGCACTGATAAAAGGATTGATGTAAGCCCGGAGGAGTCATCTTCTCCGGGCTTTTTTTTATCAATATAATGCATTATATTGGTATCCGGCTCTCCAGGGTTTAGGGTAGAAAGTCCGGGTACATTATCCGGGCTTTTTTAATGGGCAAACAAAAAGGTGAAGCAGTCACTCATACTACTTCACCTTGTAAATGCAGTTCGGGGCTATCAACCGTTCGCTTTCAGCTTGAGCGTACTAACGATGCGCAGATCCATTGATGCTGCCGCTCATTCACTATTCACTATTCGCACCTCTTATCTTTCACTGCCCACCTTTCATTTTTCACCTCTCACCATTACAGATCCAAACTCCATCCGTCGCGGTATTCGCGCTTAACGAACTGGTTGGCCTCATCAAAATTTGTGACCTTCATATTTTTGGCATCCCATAATAGTTTTTTGCGCCCGGTAAAGCTATTTTTACCCCATCCACTTACGCTTGGATCCTGGTATAGCGCACTGCGGATAGCCAGGTTACCCATCAGGATACTTTCCGTAAAAGGTCCAGCATATTCAAAATTAGAACTGGTTTCGCCTTTACCATAACCCGCCATACAGGCGTTTACCCATTGCAGGTAGTGCCCTTCGGGAACGCGTTTAATGGTTTCTTTTACAGCTTTAGCACTGTCATTTTTAGAAAGCGGTAACAATCTGGGGTTAGCGCCATAACAATCTGCCAGTAATTTGCCTTTGGTTCCAATGAATAATACACCACCATCCCAGTTGCCAAACTCTTCTTCAGGCGCTAATTCATCAGGGCGTTTAGGCAATAAGCCCCCGTCGTACCAGCTCACTTTCAAGGTGCCTTTCTTATCTTTTCTGGGGTATTCCAGATGAATGATAGAAGCTACAGGACAACTATCAATATAATTAGCCGGTTGATTCATACCAGGAGCATATTGGTTGGCTATGCTACATTCAGCAGATGACGGATAATCTATTGGTAGTATACGGTAGATAGGATCCATAATATGACAAGCCATATCACCCAAAGCGCCCGTGCCATAATTCCACCAGCCGCGCCAGTTAAATGGCAAATAAGCTGGATTGTAGTCTTCTTTAGGAGCGGTGCCCAGCCACAAATTCCAATCCAGTTCGCTGGGAACGCTGTAATTACCGGTAGGTTTGGCAATTCCCTGGGGCCATATCGGACGATTGGTCCATGCCTGTGCTTCTACAATATCTCCTATTAATCCGGCGTCGTACAATTCCTTCATTCTTCTTACACCATCTCCTGAACCGCCCTGGTTACCCATTTGTGTAACCACTTTGTATTTCTTAGCAGCCTGCGCCAAAATACGGGCCTCATAAATATCGTGCGTCAGGGGTTTCTGGGTATATACATGTTTTCCCAGTTGCATGGCGGCCAGTGTGGCAACCGCATGGGTGTGGTCGGGTGTAGAAATAGAACAGGCATCAATATTGTTCTTTTCTTTCGCCAGCATTTCCCTGAAATCTTTATAATATTTGGCCTTGGGAAAATTTTGCCTTGACTTTACAGCCTGGCGGTCGTCTACATCAACCAATGCAACAATATTAACATTGGGATTTTTGGCAAAGGATGCCAGATCGCTTTCTCCTTTTCCACCCGCACCAATACCTGCAATATTTAATTTGTCACTGGGGGCAACGAATCCTTTGCCCAGTACGTGACGTGGCACAATAAAATAACCTGCTGCGGCAAGGGATGCATTGCGCAGAAATTTTCTGCGGGAACCTTTTGACTTTGATTTTAATTTTTGGCTCATCGTTTATGAAATTTTGCATTAAGGTAAGAACATCTGGTGAGATTTGGGATTCGAGATTTAATATTTGATATTTATTGACGCTTTTGGCGTGGCTGCTACCGGTTATTGCTTTAATATATCCGCATCCTTACTCGAAGAAAAAGAATAGGGATAACTGCTTTCCTGTGTTCCTCTTGTTTTGTTGGGAGCAGCGCCCATCGTAACATTCAAGCTGCCACCTTTCTCTATATCAAAATGACCGATCCAGTTGTTTTCATATTTTTTTCCATTGAGCTGGACTGCCTGAACATATTTGGCCAGCCCGCTGTTGCCGGGTGCATTAATAACAAACTGTTTACCATTCTCCAACTGCAAAGTGGCTTTTTTAAATAAAGGCGCCCCCAACACATATTGATCCGTAGCCGGGCAAACGGGATAAAAACCCAAAGCAGAAAAAACATACCATGCAGATGTTTGCCCGTTGTCTTCATCGCCGCAATAGCCATCGGGCGTTGGCTTATACATCCTATCCATCACTTCCCTTACCCAGTACTGGGTTTTCCAGGGCTCACCTGCATAATTGTACAGGTAGGTCATGTGCTGTATGGGCTGGTTGCCATGTGCGTACTGCCCCATATTAGCGATCTGCATTTCACGTATCTCGTGTATAACGCTGCCATAATAGCTATCATCAAATAAAGGCGGCATTACAAAAACAGAATCCAGCATCTTTACAAAATTTTCTTTACCGCCCATCAGGTCCGACAATCCCTTAATATCATGAAATACGCTCCATGAATAATGCCAGCTATTCCCTTCCGTAAAGGCATCTCCCCACTTTAATGGGTTGAAGGGTTTTTGAAAATTACCATCCTTATTTTTTCCCCGCATGAGTTTGGTTTCGGGATCAAACAGCTTGCGGTAGTTCTGGCTCCGTTGGGCATACAACTTTTGTTCCTCCCTGGGACGGTTAAGCGCTTTTGCCAGTTGATATATGGTAAAGTCGTCGTAAGCATATTCCAGCGTACGGGCGGCATTTTCATTGATCTTTACATCGTAGGGCACGTAGCCGAGACTGTTATAATATTCAACTCCCTTTCTTCCCACAGCGGTCAACGGACCTTCATTATTGGCGCCATGCAGCAATGCTTCATATAAGGTGTTGATATCGTAATTGCGTAAGCCCTTGATATAAGCGTCTGACACAACGGAAGCTGAATTATTGCCCACCATTACATTTCTCAATCCCGGGCTCGACCACTCCGGCAGGAAGCCGCTTTCTTTATAATCGTTGATAAGACCTTCCTGCATTTCTTTATTAATGGAAGGAAACATAAGGTTGAGAAAAGGATATAAGGCCCTGAACGTATCCCAAAACCCCGTGCCACCAAACATATAACCCGGTAGTACTTTTCCATTATAGGGGCTGTAATGAACAATATTTCCGTTTGCATCTTTTTCATACAGCTTGTTGGGAAAAAAAACCATACGGTATAAGGTAGAGTAAAAAGTACGCACCTGGTCTACCGTTCCGCCTTCTACTAAAATACGGCTGAGCGTATTGTTCCATATGTCGCGCCCATTTTGCTTAACCGTTTCAAAAGGATTGTTTCCAATCTCCTGTAAATTGAGTTCGGCCTGTTCGTAACTTATAAATGAGGAAGCCACTTTTGCATTAACACGCTCTCCCTTGTTAAAAATTTTGAATGCCACTACCGCGCCGGCATGATCGTCTTCCACTTCCATGCGGGTAAGATCCAGGTTGTCGCCATTAAAAGTAGCTACATTGCTAAAAGGATGATCGAACTCAATAACGAAATAGTTTTTAAAATTATCAGGCACTCCCCCACTGTTGCGGGTAGAATAACCGATGATCTTATGCTGATCGGGGATGATCTTCACGTATGAACCTTTATCAAAAGCATCCACCACTACAAATGCACTGTCGGTTTTGGGAAAAGTAAACCGGAACCGTGCCGATCTTTCTGTTGGCGTTATTTCGGTTGTAACATCATAATCAGCAAGATATACGCTGTAATAATAGGGCATTACCGTTTCAGACTTATGGCTGAACCAACTGGCACGGTCATCTTCTTTAAACCGCAATGAACCTGTTACGGGCATGATGCTGAATTGGCCGTAATCATTCATCCAGGGCGAGGGCTGATGCGTTTGTTTGAATCCTCTTATTTTATCGGCGCTGTACTGGTATTGCCAGCCGTTGCCCATTT
>CAMPJQ010000129.1 GCA_946886925.1 uncultured Terrimonas sp. | reverse complement strand
TCTTCCGAACGGCTGATGGCTGTGTTTACCCTGCCAAGTTCGGCATAGAGCAAGGTCCAAAGAGCTTCCAGGTCACCCAGTGAAGCATTCAGCCCGGCATCGTACTGATGCAACGCACCTGCATTTGCCGGTGCGGTTGGAAACTTCGGATCACCATAACCACCGGGAGCAAAAATGTCGGTACCATTTAAAACAAGCTGGCGCGACTGGTGGATATTTCTAAGCAAGGGATAACATGCTTTCACCAGATCTTCAAAACCGGCTTCCGTTTTATAATATACATCAGTAGTAAGGTTTGAAACCGGATTCTCGTCTAAAAAAGATTTTTTACAGCTCAGCGTCAGCATGCCAATTACAGCGATGGACAGCATTGCGAACCGAATATTTATTATTGATTTCATTGTGGATCGTTTTAATTAAGATTTACAAACTGATATTTAATCCCGCGGTATAAATTACTGAAGGCACATCATCCTGGTATATAGCCGAATTGAACTCGGGATCAAACCCGATATAGTCGGTAAATATAAAAGGATTAGAAACCTGCACATAGAAGCGGGCATGAGAGAATCCCAATCGGTCCAGTTGCCTTTTCGGCAACGTAAATCCTAAAGTAATATCAGAAATTCTTAAAAAACTGGCGTCCTGGTAAAAAATGGCGCCCCTGTATGGATTGGCAACAAAAGGTGAGTAATAAGTGTTGGATGGATTGTCTTTTGTCCAGTAATCCAACTCGGCCAATGAATTGTACCTTGAACCATTTTCGCCAAAGGTTCCTGCCAGGGTACTGTTCCTGTATGTTGTACCATTGCGGTAATAGATGAAGAAAGAAAGGTCGAAAGCTTTGTATTTGAACCGGTTGGTAACGCCCAGTATCCAGTTGGGCAACTCTGTGCCGAGTGTAACCCTGTCGTCAATTTCGTCGGCTGAGGAAATCTTTCCGTCCTTATTCTGATCTACCACTTTTATAGAACCCGGAACCTGTCCGAAACTTTTAGCAGCATTGGAATCGGGAAGCTGCCATATACCGTCAAACTGGTAATCGAAATTTGCCCTGATGGGATGACCTACAAAAAGCTTATTCCCTTTATCTTCTTTTTGTCCGTCGCCATACAACTCCAGCAGCTTGTTGTTGTTTTTGGTAAAGGCGAAAGTGGTGTTCCAGCTAAAATCATTCTTTGCAATATTAATTGTATTCAAAGTTATCTCTACACCCTTGTTCTCAATCTCTCCTATGTTTGCTACCACCTGGCTAAAGCCCGATACCGTTGGCAATTTCTGGTTCAGGATCAAATCAACTGTTTTTCTTTTGTATAGTTCAACAGAAGCGGAAATGCGGTTGTTAAGTATGCCGAAGTCTATACCGAGGTTCAGTTCCTTGCTTCTTTCCCATCTCAGGTCTTTATTGGCCAGGTTCGCCGGCGCAAAACCATTGGCCGCTGCGCCATCAAAATCGTAGCCGGTGTTTAATAAATTGGCCTGGGTGCTGTAGGGCTCTACAACTGAATTGCCTACTTCGCCATAGCTTACTCTTAATTTCAGATTAGAAAATGCATTGAGGTTTTCAATAAATTTTTCTTCATCCAATCTCCATGCTACAGCTACTGAAGGGAAAAACGCCCATTTATTTCCCTTAGCCAACTGGGACGCGCCATCTGAACGGCCTGTTACAGTTAATAAATATTTATCGTTGAATGTGTAATTAATCCTGCCCATAAAGGAAAGGAGCGAACGCTCAGTAAGTGAGCTTTCCTGTTTGGTGATTGTTCCGGTATTTAATGCGTACCAGTAAGAAGTATAGGGCAGATCTTTTACAGCGATGGTAGATGTTTCATCTCTTTGATAAAAAGCACTTTGCAGTCCGGTAAACGTGATGTTATGCTTGCCAAACTCTTTTTTATAGTTAAGGATATTATCAATGGTATAATTGCCGGTTATCCTGTTATCGAGCTGTGTTCTCGGAAGTTTGCCGATCTGTGATTTCCCCCATTGGCCTCTCCAGTCACCTACTCTTTGTGTGTTATAAGATCCCGAAAGCGACGAGCGAAATGTCAATCCTTCAAACAATGCTACCTCAACATAGGTATTGGCCATAATTGACGCAAGGGTCGTTTGAAACTTAGAGGTTGTTTTATCAATATCATTCAACGGATTGGGCACCTGCTTGTCGTTTATTCCCATCCAGTATGCATATCCGTCTACACTGAAATCGGAATTCTGGCTTGGATTCGTAAGATCCGAAAAGTAAACCGTGCCCGTTGGCCTTGCTCTAAAGGCACCCCTTAAAGATTCAAGGGAGCCCCAGTTCTGATCGCTGTAAGTGAGGTAGGAAGTAAACCCTACCTTAACACGCTCACCGAGTTTGCTATCCAAACCTGCATTAAGATTATAACGCTTATACCCGGTGTATCGCACATTGCCTTCTTCATTCAGGTATCCTGTGGAAAAGCGATAAATGGTTCTGTCATTTCCGCCCGAAACACTGATGTTGTGGCTGGTTTGAATACCGGGATCAGTAATCAAATCGGCCCAATCGGTGGTTTTACCGGCATCAATATTTTCCTGTTCGGCTATACTAAACACAATACCCGGAAGTCCCGCAGCCATTCTGTCTGTATAATTCAATTTATAGAACTCCGTACTGGTGCGTAATTTAGGCACATGCGCCAGTTGTTTCACACCCACATAACCATCATAACTCACTTTCGGTTTTCCTGCAACGCCTTTTTTAGTAGTAATAATTACAACGCCATTTGCTCCACGGGCGCCATAAATAGAAGTAGAAGAAGCGTCTTTGAGCACATCCATTGACTGGATATCATTGGGATTAAGGGTATTGATATCACCACCCATTAAACCATCAATTACGATCAATGGCTGAGTAGAGTTATTGATGGTGTTTTCGCCCCTGATCGTGATACTGTACGGCGCCCCGGGCCGGTTACTGGCCTTGGTTACAGTAGCGCCCGCAACCTGTCCCTGTATAGCTTTAGCTGCCAGTACAGGGTTAGCCCGTACAATATCTTTCGATTGCACCAGCGAAATAGCGCCTGTTAGATCACGCTTTTTTTGTTCTCCGTATCCAACCACTACCACCTCATCCAAAGCCATGGATCCTGTGATCATGCGAATAACAAGATTGGTTTGACTGGTAACGGTAATATCCTGACTTATGTACCCAAGAGCAGTAACAACCAGGATGGCAGTACCATTTGCGGGAATCGGAATGGTAAACTGCCCATCATCATCTGCAATAACTCCATTGCCTGCGCCTTTAACTGTAATACTGGCTCCTGAAATTGCGGTACTGTTGTCATTGCTTAGTACGCGGCCTGTAAGCTCACGGGTTTGCGCCCAGGCTGTGCCTGTCAAAATGCAGCAGAGGGAGAATAGAAGAAGAAACTTTTTCATAATGGGTTATTTTGGTTTGAAATCGTTAGGGGTAATAACGAGCATTAAAGAGGCATCGCTATCCGTAATAAATGTAGGTAAACCTTTTACTAAAACGTTTAATCTAAACAACTATAATTACTACAACGTTTTCGTGAGTGAACATATATTTATATAATGATCAGCCGTCGTAAGATGTACAGAAGCTTTATAATATTCCTTCCTTTTTGGAATTAATCTCCCTTAAAGAAATCCGTCATTACACTTTCCTTCATCTCCGGACCTGCGGTGAAAAAATTAGTTATTCAAAAAAAATATTTTCCATGTATATATTTCCTGCATGTATGCTTACAAACCCGTGTACCCGGCCAATGCGTTTGCCAGCCAGCGGCCATTTAAATATACCCGCTTAAGTAATGCGCATGCGATTAGATTATTTTTCAATTACCTTTATACCACACGAATAATTTACAATGAAAATTGCCACCTATAACGTTAATGGCGTAAACGGACGCCTGCCGGTACTGCTCCGCTGGCTGGGTGAAACAGAGCCTGATGTTGTTTGCCTGCAGGAGCTAAAAGCGCCCGAAGAAAAGTTCCCGGAACAGGCTATACAAGATGCGGGTTATGCTGCAATCTGGCATGGACAAAAAAGCTGGAATGGTGTTGCCATCCTGTCGCGTAACCACAAGATCAGCGAAGTATGCCGTGCGTTGCCGGGCGACCCGGAAGATTTACATAGCCGCTATATTGAAGCAGTCATTAACGACATTGTTGTTGGTTGTCTGTACCTGCCCAACGGCAATCCTGCTCCAGGGCCAAAATTCGATTATAAGTTGCGTTGGTTTGAACGCTTAACACTTCACGCTGCCGAACTTCTTGCATCTGGTAAGCCAACTGTACTAACGGGAGATTATAATGTAATGCCAACAGAGCTTGACGTATATAAGCCGGAGCGATGGGTAGACGATGCACTGTTTCGCCCGGAAGTTCGCGCTGCTTTTAGAACCCTTGCAGGCCAGGGATGGACGGATGCACTACGAAAACTTTACCCGGATGAGAAGATCTATACTTTCTGGGATTATTTCCGCAATGCATATGGCCGTGATGCAGGTTTGCGCATTGATCATTTCCTGCTTAGTCCGAACCTCAGCAGCCGCCTCACCGGCGCCGGCGTTGACCGCCATGTGAGAGGATGGGAAAAAACCAGTGATCATGCACCTGTATGGATCGAGTTAAACGACTAAACGAATTATATCTCTCCAATACACAGAGGTATTTAACTAAATAAACCGAAAACAAAAATTAAAATCCATTCAGATGCACGAACAAATTATTTTGCATTTGTATACCCATAGCAGCATACATGAAATATTCAATCAGCCTACTTACCAGCATTTTACTCACAGCATTTTTACACGCTTCAAATGCCCAAACTAACTGGCATCCCGAAAAGGGAAAAAAGTATATTATACTTTCCGAGCAATCAAAAAATCGTGTAGCCATTGCCGACATAGCGGACGCTGCAATTGTGTGGGAGTGGAGACCTGCTGTTCGGTCCGACATTAAACCGGAGCACGCCAAATGGTTTGAAGCGATGAGTGATGCAAAACCGCTTGAAAATGGAAAATATATACTCGCGTGTGCTTCCGGTGGAGGCGTGGCGCTGGTTCGCGTATCCGACAAGAAAACAATGTTTTATGCGCATGCCGGCGGCAACACCCATTCTGTTGAACAACTGCCCGACGGAAATATTGTGAGTGCATCCAGTACGGGCAATTTCATGAGCATTTTTGTTACTACCGGTAAAGATTACCCTGAACAAACAGTGCGCAAAGACTTTTACCTGCGCGACGGGCACAACCTGGTATGGGATAAAAAGAAAAAACTTTTGTATACCGTATCATGGGATCAATTAAAAACATACAGGTATGATGCCGGTAAAAACAATCCGTCATTGATAGTGGTTGACTCTATTGCCATGCCCGACAACGGTGCGCATGACCTGTACAAAATGTACAACAAAGAGGCGCTGTGGCTAAGCACCCATTCGGGTATATTTACAATAGATATACAAAGTAAAAAAGCGGAGAAGATAAACACCCGGTTCGGGGAAAATATAAAGAGCGTATCATCCGGACCTGAAGGATATCCCACAATTATTATCCGGCCCAAAGAAAAGTGGTGGACAGATGAAGTGCTTGACCTCGAAGGCAACAGCATCTTTAAACAAAAAGGATTAAGGATATACAAAGCAAGGTGGTTGCTGTAAGCTATGTTTCTCACTATAGCACCAATAACATCATTTTCAGACCGTATTTTACGGTTTTGTATCTTGCAGTAATCCGGGATTCAAAAATTAGCACCTTATGGTAAAGGCAACCGTTCTCTTTCTTTATTGTTTCTTATCACTCGCCGCTTTTACGCAAACCAAACCCAATATCGTCTTTATACTGGCAGATGATATGGGCTATGGCGACCTGGGCTGCTACGGGCAAAAACATATTGAAACTCCTCATATAGACCAACTGGCTGCCGGGGGAATACGGTTCACCCAATTTTATGCAGGTACATCGGTTTGTGCGCCTTCACGTTCTGCCTTACTCACAGGGCAGCATACCGGCCATACCCCTGTTCGCGGCAATTATGAAGTTCAACCCGAAGGGCAATTGCCATTACCCGATACCGCATATACTATGGCTGAAATGCTGAAGAAGGCAGGATATGCTACCGGCGATTTCGGTAAATGGGGATTGGGCTACCCCGGATCAGCAGGCACTCCCAATCAACAGGGCTTTGATCGCTTTTTTGGTTACAACTGCCAGCGTCAGTCGCACAATTATTTTCCCGATCATTTATGGAACAATGATACAAGGGTTGATTATTTCAATACGCCTGCCATCCAGCAGCACTATGCGCCAGACCTCATACAAAAGGAAGCCCTTGCATTTATTGATGAGCACAAAGCAGCACCTTTTTTTCTATATCTCTCTTACACTTTGCCCCATGCGGCTTTGCAATTGCCAAAAGATGACAGCACGTTTGAATACTTTAAGAGAAAATTCAATGAAAAGGCTAAACCAATAAACGCTGTATGGGATGGCAAAGGCTACCAGCCACAGGCCTACCCGCATGCAGCTTATGCGGCGATGGTAGCCAGGCTGGATAATTACGTAGGACAGGTAATGGAAAAATTAAAAATACTGGGGATTGAAAAAAACACCCTTATTATTTTCACAAGCGATAACGGTCCCCACCGCGAAGGCGGTAACGATCCTGCATTCTTTAACAGCAGCGGTGGTTTCAGGGGCATAAAAAGAGACCTGTACGAAGGCGGTATACGCACTCCCATGATCGCTTATTGGCCGGCTGTTATTAAAAAAAGTAGGGTATCCGGTTTCACCGGGGCCTTTTGGGATTTTATGCCAACCTTTGCCGCAATAGCCGGTGCACCTATGCCGCCATATACGGATGGCATTTCACTACTACCCGAAATTTCGTTGAAAGGCAAACAAAAGGAACACGAATTTTTATACTGGGAGTTTCATGAAGATGGTGGCCGCCAGGCTGTTCGTGCGGGCAAATGGAAAGGAGTACGCTTAAACGTTATGAAAGACCCCGATAGCCCCATCCAATTGTATAACCTTGATGCTGATCCGGGTGAAACAAAAAATGCGGCTGCTGAAAATCCTGCCATAATAGAGCGCATAAAAAACATCATGCAAAATGAGCATGCGGAGAATATAAATTTTCCTTTCATTAAAAAATGAAAAATATACGGATGAAAAGAATTACACTAACAGCACTGATGCTCTTCGCCGCCTGTACTGCACTCACGGCCCAGCCAAAAGCAAAACGTCCCAATATCGTCATCATTCTTTCAGATGATCACGCTTACCAAACCATCAGTGCGTATGGCAGTAAGTTCATGCAAACCCCCAATATAGAC
>CAMPJQ010000128.1 GCA_946886925.1 uncultured Terrimonas sp. | reverse complement strand
GTCTTCGCATGGGGCTTCCCGTGATAATACAAAGCATACATCTCCAAAGTTCCTTAATGATATTGCTATTGGCAGCGATCCGTCTCCTGCTACCGGGCGCAGTGATGAAGCAGTTCCACACATGCCGGAAAATTATAAATCATCCCGGCCATATATGTTCCCTGCTTTTAATATTGAACAGGGCGGGCCGCTGCAATTTAAGTATGCCATAAAAATGAATGTGGAAGTTGAGCGCCTGGCGAACAGGGATCTGTACAAATTTATTGAAAGCTGGTGGGGCACACCTTACCGTATGGGAGGTTCCACACAAAAGGGAGTAGATTGTTCTGCTTTTACGCAAACATTAATGTCGGTGATTTACGGACTGGAAATTCCGCGAACTGCGCGTGAGCAAAAAGCATCCAGTGCTGTTGTGGATGAGGATGAACTCAGGGAGGGCGACCTTGTTTTTTTTAATACCCGCGGACGTGGTGTGAGCCATGTTGGCATTTACCTGCTGGATAATCAATTTGTGCATGCTTCCTCTTCAAGTGGAGTAATGATCAGCAATTTGAACGACAGTTACTGGCACAAAAGGTTTATCACTGCAGGCCGGGTAGTAGACGAACAAACTGCCGCAGCGGTTTCCCTGCAGAGCAGATGATGTGAGCGCTTAGTGATTGGGCGCTATATTTTACAATTGCCTTGTTCTTATATAAAAATTTCTGTCTGCACTAAACTCTACTTTCCCTCCTTTTTTTATCTTCAGCGTCCTCCATTTTTCTGTTGGGCTGATCCACTTTTCACCTCCAAAATTTATTTTCAAAGGCATATTAAACCCTTTTACACAATCGGCCCAGCGATAGCTAAGCTTATAGCCACTTACTTTATACTCCAGCACCGGGATTTGCGTGGTGCGCACATACTGATCAAATACTTTTGAAAAATCAATACCGGATGTTTTACTGATGTATGCTTCAACCTGCTTACCGGTAACCGTTTGATGATAGAAGGTTTCATTCATACCACGAAGCAACATCCTGAAAGAAGAATCATTGTTTATGATCTGCCGGATCATATGCACCAGGTTGCCTCCCTTATAATACATATCACCGGATCCTTCCTGGTTAACACCATAAGGACCTTCAATGGGCTTATCATTCTGGATCCTTTTTCTTGTTCCTATAACATAATCATTCCCTGCTTCCGTACCATATTCGCAATCTGTAAAAATCGTTTCGGAGTAATTGGTAAATCCTTCGTGCACCCACATGTCGGCCACATCTTTGGTGGTAATATTGTTGCCAAACCATTCATGTCCGCTTTCATGCACGATAATAAAATCCCATTTCAATCCCCATCCTGTTCCGGAAAGATCTGTTCCCCTATACCCGTTGGCAAACCCGTTGCCATAAGCTACTGCACTCTGGTGCTCCATTCCCAGGTGGGGCGCTTCTATTAATTTATACCCGTCTTCATAAAAAGGATAAGGTCCAAACCAATGTTCAAAGCAATGCAGCATCTGAATAACCTGTCTGAATTGCAGCTTCGCTTTCTCCAGGTTATACTCCATCACCCAGAAATCACAATCGAGCTTTCCTTTTTCACCGTCATAATCCTCATGCCAGTGTGCATATTTTCCAATATAGGGAATGATGTTGTAATTATTGATGGGACTTCTGACCGCCCATGTGTATGTGGCCGTACCATCGCCGTTTTTCATTTCACTTCTTAATCTGCCGTTAGCAACTGCCGTTAGCGTATCCGGTACGGTCATGCTTAAGGAAGCGCTGTCGGGCTCATCACTCTGGTGATCCTTGCAGGGATACCACACACTGGCGCCGAGTCCCTGGCAGGCCACACTGATCCAGGGATTTCCTTCCTCATCTTTGCTCCAAATCATCCCTCCGTCCCATGGCGGGTGCAATGCCGGGCGCGGTATACCATGATAATATACTGTGATCTTATTTATTTGCTGTTCGTTTTGAGCAGCAGGTACCGCAACGAAATAAGCGTTCTCTTCCCTGCGGAAAGAAAGGCTTTTACCATTGTATAGTATACTGTCAATATCCAATCCCAACTGCAGGTCTATCTGCATTTCTTTTGCGGGAGCCGATACTATTTTATAGGAAATGATATTATACCCGGTAATGCTTCTTTTGTTAAAATCGAAATGCACACTTAAATCATAATGCGTAACATTCCACCATGCCCGCTCCGGCGTTATGGTTCCGCGTAAAGTATCGGCATGGGTAAATTCCTGCTTTTGATGCAACGGCTGGGCCCGGGAAGTGAATGATAAAAAGTGAAAGATCGAAAGTGAAAGGATAAAGCGATATAGTATTTTTTTCACGCCGGTTTATTTTAAAAGCTAAATTTAGGACGTTTTGTGAATTATGGAGTTTAAATTACAATAATGAAGATATACAAAGTGGTATGTGGTAAGTGGTATGCGATAAGTAGTCCGTTTGCTACCATAAGACTACTTATTATTATTGTATCGGGTTGTATGCTGTTTTCCTGCGCCGGCAGAAAAGATCAGGATAAAAAAATATTCCACTACAATCAACCCGAAGGCATAAGTTCCCTTGACCCTGCTTTTGCCAAAAACCAGGCAATTATGTGGGGCGTACACCAGTTGTTCAATACCCTGGTGGAAGTAGATGAAAACCTGCACATCAAACCTTCTTTGTGCAAGCGATGGACCGTATCTGATAACAGGCTTACCTACACCTTTATTTTACGCGACGATGTTTACTTCCACGACAATGCCGCTTTCCCGGGTGGCAAAGGCCGCAAAATGACTGCCGCCGATGTTGCCTACAGTTTGCAGCGCATCACCAATGCAAGCACTGCCTCACCCGGCGCCTGGATATTCAACAACAGGATAGATGCTGCCGATGGGTTTACAGCATTGAATGACACTACTTTTCAATTAAAGCTCATCCGGCCTTTTCATCCCATACTGGGCATTTTAAGCATGCAGTATTGTTCTGTGGTACCCCATGAAGCGATAGAAAAATACGGAACAGCTTTCCGCAGCAACCCCTGCGGTACTGGCCCGTTCCGGTTCACGCGCTGGGAAGAAGGACAGGTATTGCTGCTGGCAAAAAATGAAAACTATTTTGAGCACGACAGCGTGGGTAACCGCCTGCCATACTTAGATGGCATTAAGGTTTCTTTTTTAGACAACAAAGCCACTGAATTTCTTGAATTCACCCAGGGACGCCTCGACTTTATCAATGATATTGATGCATCCTTTAAAGATGAAGTGCTCACCAAAAAGGGAGAACTGAGGAAAGAATGGAAGGGAAGAGTTGTGTTGAGCAAACAGATTTTTCTAAATACCGACTACCTGGGCATACTGGCCGATACTACGAATGAACTGGTGAAAAATCATCCACTTAAAATAAAAGCCGTGCGCCAGGCGATCAATTATGGGTTCGACAGGCAAAAGATGATCATGTACCTGCGCAATTCATTAGGCACACCTGCAGAAAGCGGTTTTGTGCCGGCAGGACTACCTTCCTACGACAGCTCAGAAGTAAAAGGATATTATTATGATGTTGCCAAAGCAAGGCAACTATTAAAAGAAGCAGGCTTTGCCGATGGAAAGGGCTTACCTGAAATTAAGTTGCTGACCATCCCGGTATATGCTGAACTGGGCAGTTTTGTAGCCAAACAATTAGAAGACATTGGTGTGAAGGTGCAGGTAGAAGTGGTGCAAAAAAGTTTATTGCTTGAGCAAACCGCTAAATCGCAGGCGCTGTTCTTCAGGGGTAGCTGGATGGCCGATTACCCCGATGCTGAAAATTACCTCAGCGTGTTTTATGGTAAAAATCCCGCACCGCCCAACTATACCCGTTATAAAAACGCGGCATTCGACAAATTGTATGAAAAAGCATTGCTGGAAGAGAACGATTCCATACGTTACCATATGTACAGGCAAATGGATAAAATGATTGTTGCCGATGCACCCATTGTTCCTTTGTGGTACGATATGGTGATCAGGTTAATACATCCTTATGTAAAAGATTTTCGTCCCAATAGTTTGAACCTGCTTGAATTAAGAACAGTGCGGATAGAAAAGTAAAAGAGAAACAATAACTTTATGAAACAGGCCTTGTATGCAATCACCATCCTAAACAGATCTGCGTTATGAGAAATCTACTATTGCGCTTACCGGTATTTATTGTTTTGTGTAATATACTTTGTTATGCCGCCACGGCCCAGCAACTGAACGGATACCTATATAATCCTTCTTTCCAGCCTCAACAGCATGCCGTTGTAAACAAAGTTCAGTTTAACGGCTATACCAATCACTGGCAGGATGATTACAAAAAATGGGTGCGTTACGGCAACCTGTTTAAAATGAGCTTACCGGATGTGTCATCCACTATTGTTCAGAGTAAGATTGATATTGCCGAAGAGCTTCATGTACCCGGATTGTGGATGCAGGAAGGGTTTATGGATGGTCTGCTCGCCTCAGATTACACCACGCTTGAAAATCCCTCCGCCACCCAAACCGACCAGGCCATAGCACGGGGAAACGTGCTGATCTTTATTGATTCGGCTTACAGTGTAGCGGAAAATTTAAACAAGTCATTCCCCGGCGACACGGCCTGGGGCGAAAAATTAAAAAGTCACCAGTATAACGCAAAAAACTTCGAAAATGTAAACGCATATTATCTTGAAAAGGGAGATAACAAAATATTTGTGGTTTCAGGCCGGAGTAAAACATCCACCAACCGTTTAAAAGCGCTTATCGCCAATACCATCAGCATTGTACAGCAATACGATCTGCACAAGGGATGGTTCGGCGCTGAAACTTTATTGAAAAGTGTAACCTGCACACCCGGTCACCCGCTGGAGGTGATAGGAAAAGGGATGAATGAAGGCAACGACTGGTTCGTCTTTGATGGGTATATGGATTTTTTGATGAAAGACGAACTGGAAGGATGGATTAAAAAATCAGGCGCCTCCATTGTTACGGATGTTGGCTTTTCGCCCATATACGGGTGCAGCGATTACGAGGGATTGCAGGTGCAGGACATGGGTGGAAGAGAAGCATGGATCAAATATGCACAGAAAAAAAGTGGTTATGTTTTTCGCCCGGTATATGCACCGCAAAGTGATGCGTTTCATTATGATGGCTATATAGCCGGTGCCGGAAACAAGGAGCAGATTGATAATGAAAACATTCCTTTTATTTCCACAACCGGACCGCTGATCGGCGATGCATTATCCAGTATGATATTGTTTGTAAAAAAAGGAGAAACCTTTACCAGGGAAAAAATGTGGGAGGCTATTTTACAGAGACGAGCAGTGGCTGTGCTGGAAGAAGGTAAAATGATGGGACCAGCGGGTTTTAGAAATGCATTGCAAATGCTTTTATTAGACAGGGTTTTCCCCGAAGAATATTTTGCCGACCGGATTGACCTGCAGGCTAACACCGAAGGATATACGCTGCAGATCACCATCAGCAACAGGTACGACCATGCGGTATCCGGTACACTGGACATTGGGCTTCCCCCCGGACTAACAGGGGATCAGGCTGATCCCGTAAGCGATATAGCATTGCCGGCGAACAGCACCAGAACGATTGTTGTTCCATTAAAGCCAACGGCTGCAGCCATGGACAAAACCAATCCGATTACCCTGCAATACAAATGGAACAATCAAACAAAGCGTACACTGGCCATACTGGATCTGCCGCCCGCCATTTCGGTAAACCGCTTATTGTATGGCCATGCGCCTGTAGTTCAATACCCGGTAACAGTACATAATTTTTCATCGGAAGCTTCATTCCCCGTACAGGTACAGGTGTTTGAAAAAGGTAAAACAGGCAAAGCCGTTTTTTCCGCAACCCAAAAAATAACCACAGCCCCAGGAACCTGGCAGCAAATTGTTTTTGATCTGAAATTACCCGCCGGAGACTACGATGTTAAAACGTCTGCATTGAATGTTGCTTATACGAGCCAGTTGGGTGTAGGCAAAAAAGAAGGCCGCGCCTATGCATACGAGCTCGACCTCAATTCAGATGGCATAAAAGAGTACCGGCTCGAGAACGACAGCGTGCAGGTAACCCTTTTGGCAACCGGAGCCCGTGTAATTGAGTATATTGTAAAGAGCAGGAAAGACAATGTGCTCTTTAAACTGTGGCCCGAAAAGCCCGAGGACGACAAGCGCCCCTTCAGGAAATATGGTTTTTATCCATACGGCGGGTTTGAAGATTTTTTGGGACAGGCCAGTATGGAAACGCACCAGGTATATGACGCGAAACTGGTGAAAAAAGAAGGTGATTATGTGCGGGTGACCATGACAGCAGATTATTATGGCAACCGGCTACAGAAAACCTTTACACTATATGGCAATTCGCCCTTGCTGGAAGTGCGCTTTGCCTTAAACTTCATCAATCCCGAAGCGAATGTAATAGGGCCGCAGCCTATTCTGGAACTTGGTAAGGCGCATGGAACGGAAGATGTTTTTATTGCACCCGATAAAGACAGCATGCTACATGTACGAATGCGTCCGGAAGAATATTTTGGCAGAGTGATCAACTTAAAAGAAGGATGGAATGCAGGGTATGATACCAAAGAAGACATTGGTTTTGTTGGCGCGTACCCTGTTACGCAGCCTTTATTTTTGCACATGTGGATGAACCATCCCAGCAATGGGGAATCACATTATTATTATACAGAGTTTCAACCCTGGGTGCCCATCATTCAAAAAACCACTATGTATTTTACCTACTATCTCTGGGGCGCCGGCGGCCCATGGGAAGAAAGTGTAAAGGCATTAAGAAAAAGAAATTTAATAACCGAACGATAATCATTCAAACCAATGAAACGCTTACTGCTCAAACTGATATTAGTTATTGCTTTTTTCGCCGGCATATGCATTCTCGCAAATGCTCAGGCCCTGAAGCTTACGAATCTCGAATTAAATTATCCCAATCCCGCTATTCCTTATTATCATATTAAGGCCGACCTCAATCTGCCTTCTTCATCCATGATTGAAGTGGAAATGACGGTAAACGGGAAAACGCTGAGATACACAGATCTTCGCCCGGAACACGATTTGGGCGACCTTTACCACCCGCATCTTACCAACCGGCCACCATCCGGCTCAGGGCTTTCACAGGATAATGTATTGTACCTGAACCCGAGTGTTATTGGCTGGCTAAAATGGAATCCCGGTGAAGAATACGATGTTAAGATAACGGTTCGCATGAAAAAGAGTTTGCAGCATGCTAAAAATGATATACTGCTTACCGTTAGTAAAAAAATAGTAGCGCCTGCCACAGCTGATTTATATGATACTGCATTGAAAAAATACAAATCAGTGGTGCTGAGCGAAACTGCGGGTTTAGAAAGGTAGGCTGAGCCTGTAG